>CANRAG010000042.1 GCA_947628515.1 uncultured Clostridia bacterium
TGTGGTAAAAACTATTATATCACTTTTTTAGGTTGTTGTCATCTTTTTATTGTAACATATCTATTTTAACACAACAGTTCAGAATTTTTATGTGAATATTTTTAATAAAAAAACATAAGATACAGTAAAGCATATTATTGACTTTTGCTTTACGTTGTGGTATAATATGCTTAAATTAAGGCGAAAGGAGAGATCTTTATGGCGCAGACAATGGTGAATTTTCGTATGGACGCGGATTTAAAAAGGTCAATGGAAGAGGTGTGCAGCGATATGGGCTTAAGTATGACAACGGCATTCACGATATTTGCAAAAAAGGTTAGCCGAGAAAAAAAAATTCCTTTTGAAATATCGGCGGATCCCTTTTATGAGGAGAAAAATATGGCGCGGATTATGCGGGCAATCGACAATTTAAATGCCGGAAAAGGTGTGGAGCATGACATTATAGAGGTCGACGAATGAGAAAGATATGGGATGAGGACGCGTGGGCTGATTATCTCTATTGGCAGCAATTGTGCTACAGCCGTGACGTGCAATAAAATATGCAGTACACAGGTATTCCCTGCTGTACTGCATATTTTATTGTTTTTTAAAAAGCGGAGGTATTACTTAGAATATATCCTTTTTAGCTTTTATATGCCGTCGTGTAATGACAGTCACCGAAAGGAGTATGCATAGGAGCATGAACACAGGCATAATTATCCTGTTCTGCGTCTGTTCCTCCGCCGATTTCATATCCGTCCACAAGTCCTGCATCTGTTGATTTGCTTCGTTGGAGAGGTTTTTAAATACTTCAGTTTTTTCCTTGAGGAACCCGTCGTCGGGATATGCGATTTTATCCTGCCGCTCGTCCTCGTCAAGCATATCGAACGCTGCCCGGTTCGGGGTAGAATATCCGATGTACTCGGTAGTGGAATACGCTATATCCGGTTCGCACATGAAGTTGATATACATTTCCGCCGCGCGTTTGTTTTTCGCGCCCTTCGGGACGCACATGGCGTCAAAGAACAGGTTCGTTCCGCTATCGGGTATCGCAAATGACAGGTTATCGTATTCGTCCATGAGCGTTCTCGCGTCGCCGGCATAATACGGGGCTATAATGGCCTCGCCCGCGCCCATCTTGTCAAAGATTTCGTCCATTACATACGCCTGCACGACCTTTTTCTGTTCGGTAAGCTTTTCCGCCGCGCGCTTAAGCTCTTCGGGATCCTCGGAGTTAAGGCTGTAGCCCAGGAGGTTTTGCGCTATGGCAAACGCGTCGCGCGGATTGTCGAACATGAGTATTCTGCCGGCGTAATCCTCGTTCCACAGTATGTCCCAGCCGATGTTTTCCTCCTCCACAACCGTGTTGTCGTAAATTATGCCGACCGTGCCCCATGTGTAGGGAACGGAATATTCCATGTCGGGGTCGTATTCGGCGTTTTTGAACTTATCCATGATATTTTTCACGTTGGGAATGTTTTGAAAATCAATCTTTTCGAGCATATCCTCGCTTATCATTCTCGATATCATATAGTCTGAGGGTATTATCACATCATAGCTCGAACCGCCGCCCTTCAGCTTCGCGTAAAGCTCCTCGTTGGTGGCGTATGTGGTGTAGTTTACCTTAATTCCCGTAAGCTTTGTGAATTCGGCATTTACATCCAAAAGCCCGTCGGAGCCGTCGGAGATATACTCGCCCCAGTTGTATACGTTGATGGTAATATTCTGTCCGTATAAGGCCTTGTAGTAATCCGGATTGTCTACGCTTAATGTCATTTCTTCATTCGCGTCGCCTGTCTCTTCAGAGGCGGGAGAGTCGTCCTCTATATGCGAACAGCCGCAGACTGTCACCGCGCTTATAACGAAGGCAAAAAACAGTGATAAATACTTTTTCATTACAGCTTAACCCCCTTTTTCACCGCGGTTTTGCGCTCGTAAATATTCTTTGTTACGAGTACCAGTATTACAATGATGAAGATTATCGTGGAAAGCGCGTTGATTTCGGGACTGATTTTTCTTCGCGTCATCGAGTAAATTGTAATGGGAAGCGTCTGCGCCCTCGAACCGTTTGTAAAATAGCTGACCACGAAGTCGTCAAGCGAGAACGTAAACGACATCATAAGCCCCGAAAGTATGCCCGGCATTATTTCAGGAAGAACGACCTTAAAAAACGCTTGCGCGGGCGAGCAGCCCAAATCCTGCGCCGCCTCGTATATGTTCGGGTTCATCTGTCTGAACTTCGGCATGATGTTTAGTATTACATACGGCACATTAAACGTGATATGAGCAATAATCAATGTCCCGAAGCCGAATTCAAAATTCATTCTCGCCGCGAAAAAGACGAACAGAAGCATCATCGAAACACCCGTAACAATTTCCGGATTGATAATGGGGATATTGTTCACGTTAAGCGTTATCGCCTTCGGCAGCTTTTTCATTGAATTAATGCCCACGGCAGCCGCCGTGCCGAGTATGGTCGCGCATATTGACGCCGCAACCGCCACTATTATCGTGTTTAAGAGCGAGCTCAGGATAAGCTCGTTGTGAAACAGCTTAACATACCAGTCAAAGGTAAAGCCGGACATATGGCTGTGGCTCTTTGTTGTATTGAACGAGAATACGATAAGCACAAAAATCGGCACATACAGAAACAGCATCACAAGCAGGAGGTATATTTTAGAAAGAACAGATGTTTTTTTCATTTCCGTCGCCTCCTTCTATATAAGCGGACGGTCGTCGGCGTCAAACTGGTTCATGAGTGTCATGATAAGAAGAACGATAATCATGAGCACCAGCGATATTGCCGCGCCCAGGTTCGGGTTGTATGAGTTGCCTAAAAACTGCATTTCTATAAGGTCGCCTATAAGCAGGTTTCCGCCGCCTCCGAGCATTCGTGAAATGATAAAGGTGCTTATGGCCGGAACGAAAACCATCGTTATGCCCGACATCACGCCCGGCAGCGAAAGCGGAAACACAACCTTCGCTATTACCCTGCCGCGGTTACAGCCCAAATCCTGCGCTGCCTCAAGCACGCTTCGGTCAATCTTTGCCATTACATTATATATGGGAAGCAGCATGAACGGCAGATAGTTATATACCATGCCCAAAACCACCGCGCCCCGCGTGTTAAGCAGCTTGAACGGCCCCAGACCGAACAGCCCGAAAAGCTGGTTAAGTATACCGTTATTGCCGAGTATTGTCATCCACGCGTAGGTTCTTAAAAGAAAGTTCATCCACATGGGAAGCATTACTATCATAAGCAGAGTTCCTTGGTAGTTCGCGTCCGCTTCCGTAAGTATAACGGCTACGGGATAGGATATTATAAGGCATATAACCGTCGCGATTGCCGCAAGCCATATCGAGCGGATGAATATATTCGCATACTGCGACACGTTCGCAACGTAGTCAAGCGTGAAATGACCGTTTGCGAAGAATGCGAAGTACGCCACCATTATGAGCGGAACGACTACGAAAACCGCCATCCATACAAGATAGGGAGCTGAGATTAATTTTTTCATTTTCATCCCTCCGTCTTGCGCATTATATGAATATCGTCCGGCCCGAAGCTGAGCCCCACCGTCCGGTCAACCGCGGATGCCTTTGTTGAATGTACGAGCCAGTCGTGGTCGTATGCCTCTATGAGCATTTCATAATGAACACCCTTGAAGGTGACCGATTTTACAACGCCTGCTATGTGCTCGCCGTCGGGCGGGATGATGGTTATATCCTCCGGACGGATAACAACATCTACGGGAGTGTTCTCGCCAAAACCGTAATCAACGCAAACAAAGGTCTTGCCGCTTATGGTAACAAGACGGTCGCGCACCATAAGCCCGTCAAGAATGTTGCTTTCGCCTATAAAGTCCGCGACAAACGCGTTCTTCGGCTCGTTATATATATCCACAGGGGAGCCTATCTGCTGAATGACGCCGTTGTTCATTACAACCACAGTGTCGCTCATTGTAAGAGCCTCCTCCTGGTCATGCGTTACGTAAATAAATGTGATTTCAAGACGCTGCTGCATCCGTTTAAGCTCTATTTGCATCTCTTTTCTAAGCTTTAAATCAAGAGCGCCCAACGGCTCGTCCAGCAGCAAAATTTTCGGCTCGTTTACAAGCGCGCGGGCGATGGCAACTCTCTGCTGCTGACCTCCGGAGAGGCGGTTTACCGAACGCTTTTCAAAGCCTGAGAGGTTTACCAAGGCAAGCATTTCCTTAACCTTTCGGTTGATTTCGTTTTCGGGAAGCTTTTTTACCTTGAGTCCGAATGCGATGTTGTCGTAAACGTTAAGATGCGGAAACAGCGCGTAGCGCTGGAACACTGTGTTGACATTTCGCTTATGCGGCGGAACTGCCTTTATATCCCGTTCCTCGAATTGGACCGCGCCCGAATCGGGCGTCAGGAAACCTCCGATTACGCGGAGCATTGTGGTCTTGCCGCAGCCTGACGGGCCAAGCAGAGTGACAAACTCTTTATCGCGTATGTCGAGATTTATATTGTCCAAAATACGCTCGCCGTCAAATGACACACAGATGTTTTTTAAACTGATGATGTTTTTTTTCAATTTTCTACCTCCAGTTGGGTTTTATATAGATTAAAGACGCCGCCACAACCGATTTGACGGCCTCGAAAAAATTATAACAAATAATCAGGAAAAATACAATAAAAATTTAAAAAAATGTATGAATATTTACATGTGCAAAATATACAAAATACAAACAGAAATTTCTGCAAAATTGTATGAAAATTTTTTCATTTATTTTTGCAAAAAACTTGACTTTTCTGCATGGTTATGCTAAAATATTACCGTTGTGACACTAGACAAACGATGAAGTGGGAGGTTGCGGCGTCCGGTTAACCCCGGGTAGGTTAACGCCGGTTTTTCCATGGAGATTGTCCGATTCGTGAAATCGGGCGGCAGTCAAGCCATTAAGTCTGTGCCCCGGACGCTCTATACCTGTGTCAAGGTGCGTCCATGGGATATTTTTGCGTAAAACCGCGCGGAAACAAGAAAAATTCAGAGGATGCTAACTGAATTGTTTAATGGTGAAAATTGACTTGTACGACCCGCAAATCCGAGGATTTGACGGGTTTTTAAAAGGGGTGTGCGGAAACACCCGGAGGTGTGTACAATTTTTCGTGAGCTGTCGTGCAGGTGCAACAAATTATTAACAAGGAGGTAATCTAAATGGCAGCAAACCAGAAAATCAGAATCAAATTAAAGGCTTATGATCATGTGGTATTGGATCAGAGCGCCGAGAAAATCGTTGAGATTGCAAAGAGAACGGGCGCTAAGGTATCGGGTCCCATTCCGCTTCCGACGGACAAGGAGATTATAACAATCCTCCGTGCCGTTCATAAGTACAAGTATTCGCGTGAGCAGTTCGAAAGAAGAACTCACAAGAGATTAATCGACATAGTGGTTCCGGGCGCAAAGACCATGGAGTCGCTTATGAAGATTGATTTGCCCGCGGGCGTTGATATAAGCATTATACAGAAATAATCATACGCGGCGGCACAAAAAATTATGTTTGCAGTAGCCCTAAGGAGGGCTATGATGCAGGTCATGTTCACATTCGCTTTTGTGTGAACCAATAACTGTTATAGGAGGAAAACAATGAAGAAAGCAATTTTAGGTACAAAGATTGGTATGACTCAGATCTTTGGCGAAGGCGGCAAGGTAATTCCGGTTACCGCAATTCTCGCGGGCCCGTGCACGGTTATTCAGAAGAAAACCGTTGAGACGGACGGATATGAGGCGGTACAGGTAGGCTTCGGAGAAATCAAGGAGAAAAAGGTAAACAAGCCGCTCAAAGGTCATTTTGCAAAGGCCAACACAGCAAACAAGAAGTATTTGAGAGAGTTCAGACTTGAGGACATATCGGGTATGAACGTTGGCGACGAGATCAAGGCCGATGTGTTTGAGGCCGGCGAAAAGATCGACGTAAGCGGTATCTCAAAGGGTAAGGGCTTTGCGGGTCCGATGAAGCACGGGCTTCACAGAGGACCTATGACGCACGGTTCAAAGTCAAAGAGAGTTTCAGGTTCAATGGGTATGTGTTCATATCCGGGACGTGTTTTCAAGGGTAAGGTTTTACCGGGACACATGGGTGTCGATAAGGTTACAATCCAGAACCTCGAGGTAGTAAAGGTTGACGCCGAGCAGAATTTAATTCTCGTTAAGGGCGCCGTTCCGGGCGTTAAGGGCGGTCTCGTGACAATCAGAGACGCCGTTAAGGCGTAACTCGGGATTTGGAAAGGAGGAAACATAATGGCTAAATTGGCTTTATATAATATGGAAGGTCAGAAGACGGGTTCAATGGAGGCTTCGGACGCAATCTTTGCGGCGGAGGTCAACGAGGCTGTTCTTCATACAGTAGTCGTAAACCACCTTGCAAATTTGAGACAGGGTACACAGAATACAAAAACTCGCACAGAGGTTCGCGGCGGCGGCAGAAAGCCGTGGAGACAGAAGGGCACAGGCCGCGCGAGACAGGGAAGTATCCGCGCTCCGCAATGGGTTGGCGGCGGCGTAGCTTTAGGCCCCAAGCCGAGAAGCTACAGCTACAGTATAAATAAGAAGGTTAAAAGAGTTGCTCTTAAGTCGGCCATAACGGCTAAGTACAATGACTACAAGGTATATGTCGTTGACGGACTTTCTCTTGAGGAAATCAAGACGGCAAAGATTGCCGCTTTACTTAAGGGCCTTGAGGTTTCATCGGCTCTTATCGTAACAGCGGACGCGGATGAGAATATCTATAAGTCAGCAAGGAACATCAAGGGTGTTACGCCTACTCATGTCGGGACGCTTAACACATATGATGTCTTAAAGCACGGCGCACTCGTTCTTTCAAAGGACGCGGTGGCAAAGATTGAGGAGGTGTATGCGTAATGAATTCATACGATATTATCAAAAGACCGATAATTACCGAGAAGTCAATGAAAGTTGAGTTTGACAAAGACGGTAATGAAATCAAGAAGTACACCTTTGAGGTTCCCAAGACCGTAAACAAGCTTGAAATCAAGTATGCGGTTGAAGAGGTGTTCGGAGTTAAGGTTGCCAAGGTCAACACAATGAACTATGACGGCAAGCTTAAGAGAATGGGGCGTTACGAGGGCAGACGCGCTTCGTGGAAGAAGGCAATCGTTACTCTTAAGCCCGACTCAAAGACAATCGAATTCTTCGATATGTAACAGGGACGGAATAAGCGTCGTAATTTAAAGAAATTCAGAGTAATTTATAGATAAAGGAGAGTAAAGGATAATGGCTATCAGAAAGTATAATCCTACATCGCCTGCCAGAAGATTTATGACGGTTTCGGATTTTGCCGAAATCACCAAAAAGACTCCGGAGCGCTCGCTTCTTGCAAAGAAAAACAAGAATGCCGGAAGAAACGCTTCAGGTAAGATAACGGTTCGTCATCGCGGCGGCGGTAACAGACAGAAGTACAGAATTATAGATTTCAAGCGTCAGAAGGACGGTATGGAAGCTACTGTAATCGGTATCGAGTACGATCCGAACAGATCTGCCAATATAGCGCTCATTAAGTATGAGGACGGAACTCTGGCATATATCATAGCTCCGGAGGGACTTACGGACGGCATGAAGGTCGTTTCGGGCGAAGGCTCGGACGTTAAGGTCGGCAACGCTTTGTTCATCAAGGACATTCCTGTCGGCACGTTAATTCACAATATAGAGCTTCACCCCGGAAAGGGCGCGCAGCTTGTAAGATCGGCCGGTGAGAGCGCACAGCTCATGGCTAAGGAAAACGGCTACGGTCAGGTAAGACTTCCGTCAGGCGAGGTAAGACTTGTAGCGCTTAACTGCAAGGCGACAATCGGTACGGTCGGCAATCAGCAGCATGAGAACATTTCAATCGGCAAGGCCGGAAGAAAGAGACACATGGGCTGGAGACCGACGGTTCGAGGCGTGGTAATGAACCCGAACGACCACCCGCACGGCGGCGGTGAGGGTAAGTCACCTATCGGACGTCCCGCGCCGGTTACACCATGGGGTAAGCCCGCGCTCGGTCTTAAGACAAGAAAGACCAAGAACCGCACAAATAAGTTTATCGTTAAGAGAAGAAACGACAAATAATAGAATTTTGTCCTTATATTGTTCATAAAAGGAGGAACAGAGAATGAGCAGATCGATTAAAAAGGGACCTTTCGTTGAAGAGCGTCTTATGAAGAGAATCGACGCGATGAACGAGGCTAATGAGAAGAAGGTTGTCAAGACCTGGTCAAGAGCTTCGACTATATTCCCTGAATTCGTCGGACACACAATCGCTGTTCACGACGGCAGAAAGCATGTTCCGGTTTTCGTAAGCGAAGACATGGTCGGACATAAGCTTGGCGAATTTGCGCCGACAAGAACCTTCAGAGGTCATGCGGGCGCAAAGACATCAAAGTAATTCGGGAATTTTCGACAAAGAGATAATTCAACAAAAATAAAATCCAAAACACTTGGAAGGAGGATTTCCTAATGGAAGCACGTGCAACAGTTAAATATGCTCGCATATCATCCAGAAAGGTGAAGATAGTTCTTGATCTTATCAGAAACAAGCCGGTGGTTGAAGCCGAGGCAATCTTGAAGAACACACCGAAGTCGGGATGTGAATATGTTGGCAAGCTTCTCGCGTCAGCAGTCGCTAATGCGGTAAATAACAACAATATGGACCAGGATAAGTTGATAGTATCGGAATGTTACGCAACACAAGGCCCTACAATGAAGAGAATTCAGCCCCATGCACAGGGCAGAGCTTTTAGAATCTTAAAGAGAACCAGCCATATCACATTAGTGGTTAAGGAATTGGAAGACTAATAAGAAGGAGGTTAACTCATGGGACAGAAGGTTAATCCGCACGGATTAAGAGTCGGAGTAATCAAGGACTGGGACTCGAAATGGATCGCAGGCAAGAAAGAGTTCGGAGACCAGTTGGTTGAGGATTACAATATCAGAAAATTTGTTAAGAAAACCTGCTTCAATGCCGGTATAGCCAAAATCGGCATCGAAAGAAAGCAGAACAGAATATTCATAACAATTCATGCCGCTAAGCCGGGTATCATAATAGGACGCGGCGGCGCGGAAATAGATAAGCTTAAGGCTCAGATCGAAAAGCTTACAAAGAAAACCGTAAATGTTAACATCATGGAGGTTAAGAGCCCCGACACAAACGCGCAGTTGGTTGCGGAGAACATCGCGGCTCAGCTTGAGAACAGAATTTCGTTCAGAAGAGCCATGAAGCAGGTTATGGGCAGAGCTATGAGACTCGGCGCAAAGGGCATTAAGACGCAGGTTGCGGGCCGTGTGGGCGGCGCGGAAATCGCGAGAACGGAACACTATCATGAAGGTACTATTCCGCTTCAGACACTTCGCGCGGACATCGACTACGGTTTCGCGGAGGCGAAAACGACCTACGGTATCCTGGGTGTTAAGGTATTCATCTATAAGGGTGAAATCTTAAACGTGGCCGAGGGCAGAAAGAAGGAAGCGGAGGCTCAGGCCAAGGAGAATAAGCGTCGTGACAACCGCCGCAGAGGCGACAGACCGTCAAGACGTCAGGGCGGCGAAAGACGCGAAAGAAGAAATGACTCAAAAGGAGGAAAGCAGTAATGTTATTACCTAAGAGAGTTAAGTTCAGAAGGGTTATGCGCGGCAGAATGAAGGGTAAGGCCCTTCGCGGTAACAAGGTTACCAACGGTACATTCGGCCTTCAGGCGGCCGAGCCGGCATGGATAACTGCCAGGCAGATAGAAGCAGCCCGTATCGCAATGACACGTTATATCAAGCGTGGCGGTAAGGTCTGGATAAAGATATTCCCGGACAAGCCGGTATCAGCTAAGCCGGCCGGTGTCAGAATGGGTAAAGGTAAGGGCGCTCCGGAATACTGGGTAGCAGTAGTTAAGCCCGGAAGAGTATTGTTCGAGATGGACGGCGTTTCAGAGGATATTGCCCGTGAGGCCATGCGTCTTGCAATGCACAAGCTCCCGATCAAGTGTAAGTTTGTAAAGCGTGAGGATGGTGAGCAGTAATGAAAATAAACGAAATCAGAGATTTATCAACCGCTGAGCTCGAAGAGAAGCTGCAGGACTATAAGAAGGAACTCTTCAATCTTCGTTTTCAGAAGGCGGTAAACCAGTTGGAGAATCCGAAGAGAATTACTGAAGTTAAGAAGAGCATCGCTCGTATTCTTACCGTTATAAACGCGCGTGAGCTTGAGGGTTCGGCTAACTAATACTGCTTGAAAGGAGGCAATTTTCTGTGGAAACAAGAAACAGACGTAAAGTCAAGGTCGGTACGGTAGTAAGCGACAAGATGGATAAGACTATTGTAGTGGCTATAGAATATAGCGTAAAGCACCCGCTTTACGGCAAGATCGTAAAGAAAACCTATAAGCTGAAGGCGCATGACGAGGAAAATGTATGCCGGATCGGTGACAAGGTAAAGGTAATGGAAACAAGACCTCTCTCGAAGGATAAGAGATGGAGATTGGTAGAAATAGTAGAAAAGGTTAAGTAAGCTATTTCGGAAGGAGGATTTCATAATGATTCAGGTACAGACACGCTTGAAGGTTGCCGACAACACCGGTGCTAAGGAAGTTATGTGTATCCGTGTTATAGGCGGCTCAAAAAAGAGATATGCAGCTGTTGGCGATGAAATTATTTGCAGCGTTAAGAAGGCAACACCGGGAGGCGTTGTCAAGAAGGGCGACGTAGTTAAGGCGGTTGTTGTCAGAACAGTTAACATGTCAAAGCGCGCTGACGGTTCATATATCAGATTCGACGAGAATGCGGCCGTAATCGTAAGAGACGACAAAAATCCGAGAGGTACCCGTATCTTCGGACCGGTTGCAAGAGAGCTCAGGGATAAAGAATACATGAAGATTCTTTCATTGGCTCCGGAAGTTCTTTAATTACAGGAGGAAGTCGGAAATGAATAAAATGCATGTTAAAAGAGGCGATAAGGTAATGGTTATCGCCGGTAAGGATAAGGGCAAGGAAGGTAAGATTGTTACCGCTATGCCGTCACAGAACAAGGTTATAGTTGAGGGCATCGCGATGGCTAAGAAGCACCAGAAGGCGAGAGTGCAGGGGCAGGAAAGCGGTATCATCAATAAGGAAATGCCCATCGACGCGTCAAACGTAATGCGGGTTTGCCCCAAATGCGGTAAGCCGGCAAGAGTCGGAATTAAGACATTTGAGGACGGCTCAAAGGCTCGTTACTGCAAGAAGTGCGGCGAGACCTTTAACGATTGATCGAGAGGAGGTACACTTAAATAATGAGTAGATTACAGGATAAATACAATCAGGAAATCGCACCGGCTCTCATGAGTAAGTTCGGCTATAAGAGCGTTATGCAGATACCGAAGCTCGTAAAGATTACCGTTAATATCGGTCTTGGTGAGGCTAAGGAGAACTCAAAGGTTATCGACGCCGCCACAAACGATCTTGCAATGATTACAGGTCAGAAGCCGGTACTCACAAGAGCGAGAAAGTCGGTGGCGAACTTCAAGCTCAGAGAGGGTATGATAATCGGTACAAAGGTTACTTTAAGACGTGACAAGATGTATGAGTTCATGGACAGATTGTTCAATATAGCTCTGCCGCGTGTACGTGACTTCAGAGGTATCAGCGCAAACGGCTTTGACGGACGCGGAAACTTCTCGTTCGGTGTCAAGGAACAGCTCATATTCCCTGAAATCGACTATGATAAGATTGACAAAATCAGAGGTATGGACATCAACTTTGTAACAACCGCAAAGACTGATGAAGAGGCTAAGGAGCTTCTTAAGCTCTTCGGCGCTCCGTTCCAGGCGTAATCATAGTTAAGGAGGAACTAATCATGGCAAAAACATCTATGAAGGTTAAACAGCAGAGAACACCCAAGCACAGCACGCAGGCTTACTCAAGATGTAAGATTTGCGGCAGACCGCACGCGTATCTGCGTAAGTTCGGCATTTGCCGTATTTGCTTCAGAGAGCTCGCGTACAAGGGGCAAATTCCGGGTGTTAAGAAGGCAAGCTGGTAATTAACCCGTATAATTAAGATATAAGAACGTAATGTGTTCGTAAACACGTCAGCGGAACGCTATAGCGAACCGCGGAAGGAGGTAAACTAAATGCAGATCACTGATCCTATTGCAGACTTGCTTACAAGAATAAGAAACGCCAATACTTCAAAGCATGAGACTGTTGACTGCCCCGCGTCAAAGGTTAAGGTTGCAATCACAGAAATACTTGCCAATGAAGGATATATTAAGGGTTATCAGGTTATCGAGGACGGCAAGCAGGGCGTTATCAGAATAACGCTTAAGTACAGCCCGAACGGCGAAAAGGTAATATCGGGTCTTAAGAGAGTTTCAAAGCCCGGTCTCAGATATTATGCAAGCGCGGACGAGATGCCCAGAGTTTTAAAGGGGCTTGGCACGGCAATAGTATCCACTTCAAAGGGTATCATGACCGATAAGGCCGCTCGTAAAGAGCATATAGGCGGCGAAGTTCTTTGCTTCGTATGGTAATTAAATTTACCGGAACAAACTAAGTTAATTAATAACTGAAAACCTGTCTTTAGACAGAGAGAATTTAAGTTAAGGAGGAAAATCCTATGTCAAGAATAGGTAGACTGCCGATAACTATTCCGGCAGGCGTTAAGGTTGACGTTTCGGAAGAAAACGTTATCACAGTCAAGGGTGCTAAGGAGACTCTTACAAGAACACTTCACCCGGATATGAAGATTGTTATCGAGGGCGATACTCTCACGGTTGTACGTCCGTCAGACGACAAGCTGCACAGATCACTTCACGGTCTTACAAGAACACTTGTAAATAACATGATTATAGGTGTTACAACAGGCTTCACAAAGGAACTGGAAATCAACGGTGTTGGTTACAGATGTCAGATGAAGGGTAAGACACTTAATCTTACGCTCGGTTATTCACATCCGGTTAACTATGAGCCGGAGGAAGGAATTACAATCGAGGCTCCCGCGCCGAACAGGATTATTGTTAAGGGCGCGAACAAGGAGCGCGTCGGCGCCGTTGCCGCAAAAATCAGAAGCTTCAGAGCTCCTGAGCCGTATAAGGGCAAGGGTATTAAGTACGTTGATGAGCACATCAGACGTAAAGAAGGTAAAGCCGGCGGCAAGAAGAAATAATTGAAAGGAGTGTTCTTAAAATGATAAAAATGAAAGATAAGAAAAAGGCTCGGGCTAAGCGCCATTACAGAGTAAGAAAGAATATCTCCGGTACGGCCCAGAGACCGCGTCTTAATGTATTCAGAAGCTTAAAGCACATCTATGCTCAGATAATCGATGATGTAAACGGTGTTACGCTCGTGGCCGCATCAAGCGTTGAAAAGGGCTTTGAGGGTAACGGTTCCAATGTCGAGGGCGCAAAGGCCGTAGGCGAAGCGCTTGCAAAGAAGGCTCTTGCAGCGGGTATCAAAGAGGTAGTATTCGACAGAGGCGGATATTTATATCACGGTAGAGTTGCCGCTCTTGCAGAGGGTGCAAGAGAAGGCGGCCTGGAATTCTAAGCAAAGGAGGACAAACAAGTGACTGAAAGAATTGACGCTACAAACATGGAGCTTGAAGAAAACGTCGTTGCCATTAACAGAGTATCAAAGACCGTTAAGGGCGGACGCACGATGCGTTTCAGCGCGTTGGTCGTTGTAGGCGACGGTAACGGCATCATAGGCAGCGGTTCGGGTAAGGCCGCTGAAATTCCCGAAGCAATCAGAAAGGGTATCGAAGCCGCAAAGAAGAACCTTATCAGAGTTCCGATCGTTGGTACAACTATTCCGCACGAGGTTACAGGTATTTCAGGTGCGGGTACTGTGCTCCTTAAGCCGGCTTCGGAAGGTACCGGCGTTATCGCGGGCGGCGCGGCGCGTGCCGTTCTTGAGCTTGCGGGTATCAAGGATATAAGAGCAAAGAGCTTGCGTTCAAACAACAAGCGTAACGTTGTAAATGCAACCATTGCCGGTCTCGCTCAACTTAAGAACGTGGAAGAAGTGGCAAAGCTTCGCGGCAAGACTGTTGACCAGATCAGAGGTTAACGGTAAGGAATTCAAAAGAACTCTATACTGATTAACAGAAAGGAATGGTTAAGTAATGGCTAAGTTAAAGATTACTTTGGTTAAGAGCACAATCGGCAGAAAGCAGGATCAAATCAGGACTGTCCAGGCTCTTGGCCTCAAGAAAATTCGTTCGGTTGTCGAGAAGAACGATACACCGGAAATCAGAGGAATGATTAACAAGGTTACACACCTTGTAACAGTAGAAGAAATTTGAGCGGGGAGGTGCAGCGAATGAAACTTGAAGATTTGAAACCGGTAGCCGGTTCAACTCACAGAAAGAAGATCATCGGCCGCGGCATCGGTTCAGGCACGGGTAAGACTTCGGGCAAGGGCCATAAGGGTCAGAAGGCCAGAAGCGGCGGCAGTGTAAGACCGGGCTTTGAGGGCGGCCAGATGCCGTTGTACAGACGTTTACCGAAGCGCGGCTTCAACAATATATTTGCTAAAAAATATGTAACGGTAAATGTTGAGGTACTCGACAAATTTAATGACGGCGATGATGTTACGGCTGAGACGCTCGAAGCGAAGGGTATCATAAGCAGAACTCTTGACGGCGTTAAAATTCTCGGCAGAGGCGAGGTAACAAAGAAGGTTAATGTCAAGGTCGCTAAGATTAGCGCATCGGCTAAAGAAAAAATAGAAAAGGCAGGCGGAAAGGCAGAGGTGATGTAATATGCTCGAAACAATCAGAAACGCTTGGAAAATTCCTGATTTAAGACGCAGAATTACTTTCACACTTTTCATGCTTATAGTATTCAGATTCGGAGCGCATATTCCGGTTCCGTATCTCAGTGCGGAAGCAATGCGGCAGTTCTTAGGCGCAGGCGAAGGTGGTATGGATTTGTTTAACCTTTTCGATACCTTCACCGGCGGCGCGTTCCAGAACGCTACGGTACTTGCGATGGGTGTATCACCATACATCAACGCGTCAATTATTATACAGCTTCTCACGGTTGCAATTCCTTCTCTTGAAAGACTTGCAAAAGAGGGCTTAGAGGGCAGAAAGAAGATTAACAAGATTACAAGATACTTAGGTATCGTTCTTGCATTCATTCAGGGCGCGGGTTTATATGTAACGCTGTACAACATGGGCAGCGCAATAACAAATCCGAGCGTTGTCACCTTCTTTATAATCGTATTGACGTTTACGGCAGGTACGGCATTTATCGTATGGATTGGTGAGCAGATTACGGAAAAAGGTCTCGGCAACGGCGTATCCATGATAATCTTCGCGGGTATCGTTTCGAGAATACCTGCTGCCGCGAGATCGGTGTTCAATTCATACGTGGTAGGAACAAACTACAAGCCCACAGGTATTGCCACGGCTATTTTAATTCTGCTTGTGGCTATTGCGGCGATAGCGCTTGTTGTATTCTTCACTAACGCGGAGAGAAGAATAGGCGTACAGTACGCAAAGAGAGTGGTCGGAAGAAAGATGTACGGCGGTCAGAGCACGAATATACCGATTAAGGTTGCCGCGGGCGGAGTTATGCCGATAATCTTTGCATCGTCAATAATGGCGTTTCCGGGCACAATCGTAAGATTGCTTAACGGCGGAAATGTTCCGTCAACCGGTATAGGCGGAACAATCCTGAATTGTCTGTCATCAACGGGTCCGTTGTGGACAACTGTGGTATACGGAATATTATATTTCCTACTTATAATATTCTTCACATACTTCTATTCGACAATTCAGTTTAACCCGATTGAGATGTCAAATAACATCAAGAAAAGCGGCGGCTATATTCCGGGTATCAGACCGGGTAAGCCGACAAGTGATTATATTTCCAAGATAACGTCGCGTCTTAACATGATTGGCTCGTTATTCCTCGGAATTATCGCGGTACTCCCGATTATCGTCGGCGCCGCGACGGGCAATAACAGTATTCAGATAGGCGGTACTTCGCTTCTGATCATGGTCGGCGTTGCGCTTGAAACGGTACAGCAGATAGAATCCCAGATGGTAATGCGTCATTATAAGGGATTTCTTGAATAATAAAAAAAGTAATTGACGGCAGGGGATACGGCTTCCCCTTGCCGGTGGTTGCTGTATAAATGCGGTCGGTCAGGTTATTCCGCCAATACGCGGAGAAAGGCATGGTAAACTATGAAGTTAATTCTTATGGGGCCTCCGGGCGCCGGAAAGGGCACCCAGGGCGAAATCCTTGAAAAGAAGCTCGGCGTCAGCACCATTTCAACGGGTCTGATGCTCAGAACCGCAATAAAGGAACAGACGGAGGTCGGAAAGCTCGCCGAAAAGTATATAAACGAGGGCAAGCTTGTTCCGGACGATGTTATGGTTAAAGTCGTTAAAGAGAGACTTGCAAAGCCGGACTGTGAAAAGGGATTTATATTGGATGGATTTCCCAGAACAACGGCTCAGGCGGAGGCTCTTGACGCTGCGGGTGTTGAAATTGACAAGGTACTGCTTCTCGAAGTCGATGACTCGAAAATCGTCGAAAGACTTTCATCGAGACGCGAGTGCTCAAAATGTGGATTACCGTATAACATCATATCCAAAAGACCCGCGAAAGAAGGCGTTTGCGACAGCTGCGGCGGCGAACTGATACAGAGAAAGGACGACGTTCCCGAAACAATTCAGAACAGACTGAACGTATATCACGAGCAGACGGAACCGATTAAGGAATACTATCTTGCAAAGGGTATATTAGCTGTTGCGAAGGGCGAGGAAGAGCTTAAGGACACAACGGCTAACGTTGCGAAGGCTCTCGGACTTGGAGAGTGATTTAATGGTTTCTATTAAATCAGCAAAGCAAATCACAAAGATGCGTGAGTCGTGCAAGCTTACAAAGGAGCTTTTCCTTATCCTCGAAGAGAAGGTAAAGCCCGGAGTGACAACAATGGAGCTTGACACAGTCGCGTTTAACTTTTATAAAAAGCACGGTGCGGTTCCGAACTTTCTGAACTACAATGGCTATCCCGGAACAATATGCGCGTCGGTAAACGACGAGGTTGTTCACGGCATACCGTCGCGGCACAGAATGCTTAAGGACGGGGACATCGTGAGCATCGATATGGGCTGTATTTTAGACGGCTGGCATTCGGATGCCGCAAGAACCTTTGCCGTAGGAAAGATAAGCGAAGAAGCACAGCGGCTTATCGATGTGACAAAGCAAAGCTTCTTTGAGGGAATCAAAGTAGTAAAGCATGGCGTTAAGCTCGGTGACGTTTCATCAACAATCCAGAATTACGTTGAGTCTAACGGATACGGAGTTGTAAGAGACCTTGTAGGCCACGGCGTCGGCAGAGAGCTGCACGAGGAGCCGGAGGTTCCGAACTTCGGTAAGCCGGGCAGAGGAGTGAGACTTGCCACAGGCATGACGCTTGCGGTGGAGCCTATGGTGACCGCCGGTGATTATCACGTTAACATACTTGATGATGACTGGACTGTGGTTACAAGGGACGGAAGCCTTGCCGCTCATTATGAGAATACGATAGTCGTAACTCGTGAGGGCTGCGAAATCCTGACACTGTAAGGGGTGCGGTATGGAATATCGCGTTGGACAGATGGTGCGCTCTAAGGCGGGCCGTGACAAGGGCACGGCATACGCCGTAATACGCGCCGAAGGTGATTACGTATATGTTGCAGACGGTGCAACGCGCAAGCTTGATAATCTTAAAAAGAAGAAAATCAAGCATGTCGAAGGAAGTTATAATGTATCAGAGGAAATCGCGGAGCGGCTGCTTGACGGTTCGATTGAGAACCACATGATCCGACGGTTTCTAAGCTCATAAAGGAGTAGTAAAATGGCTAAGGATGACGTTTTGGAAGTAGAAGGCACAGTTATTGAAACGCTGCCTAATGCGAATTTTAAAGTAGAGCTTGAAAACGGGCACCAGGTTTTGGCGCACATTTCGGGCAAGCTGAGAATGAACTACATTAAGATTTTGCCGGGCGACAGGGTGACAATGGAAATGAGCCCTTATGATTTAACGCGCGGCAGAATAACATGGCGTTCTAAGTAATACAGGAGGTAATTAATCAATGAAAGTACGTCCGTCAGTAAAACCTATTTGCGAAAAGTGCAAGGTTATTAAGAGAAAAGGCAAGATTATGGTAATCTGTGAAAACCCCAAGCATAAGCAGAAGCAGGGCTAATCACAAAAACCTTAATTAAACGGCATATATTATATGCGCAGCAAAACAACACTAATAATTTTTTGATGATATCTTTATGGAGGTGTAGAAAAGTATGGCAAGAATAGCAGGTGTTGATTTACCCAGAGAAAAGAGAGTTGAGGTCGGTCTTACTTATATCTACGGAATAGGTCTTGTCAGCTCAAAGAAAATTTTGGCTGAAGCAGGCGTAAATCCGGATACAAGAGTAAAGGATCTCACAGACGAAGAAGTAAACTCGCTTCGTGAGGTTATTGACAAGGAATACACGGTTGAGGGTGACTTGAGAAGACAGGTTGCTTTAGACATTAAGCGTTTGATGGAAATAGGCTGTTATCGCGGCATCAGACACAGAAAGGGCCTTCCCGTAAGAGGACAGAATACAAAGAATAACGCAAGAACCCGCAAAGGTCCGGCAAAGACCATTGCAGGTAAAAAGAAATAATTAAGGAGGGACTCGTAAATGGCTAAGGTAGCAAAGAAAACTACACGTACACGTCGTCGTGACAGAAAGAACGTTGAGAAGGGCGCGGCTCATATCCGCTCAACCTTTAATAATACAATAGTAACAATTACTGATACGGCCGGAAACGCAATTTCATGGGCAAGCGCCGGCGGTCTTGGCTTCAGAGGTTCAAGAAAGAGCACTCCGTTCGCCGCGCAGACAGCGGCGGAAACAGCGGCTAAGGTTGCGAAAGAGCATGGAATGAAAACGGTAGAGGTTTACGTTAAGGGCCCCGGCGCGGGTCGTGAAGCGGCAATCAGAGCTCTTGAGGCAACAGGTCTCAGCGTTACAATGATTAAGGATGTAACGCCTATCCCGCACAACGGATGCAGACCGCCGAAGAGAAGAAGAGTCTGATTAGTGTATTGTATAGGAGGTTAAAAGCATGGCAAGAAATATGCAGCCGATCGTAAAAAGATGTAAAACTCTCGGATTAGAGCCGTCGGTTATGGGTTACGACAAGACTACAAAAAGAAATCCGAAGCAGTCAAGAAAAAAGCAGTCGGAGTATGGTATACAGCTTAACGAAAAGCAGAAGGTTAAGTTCATATACGGTATATTGGAAAAGCAGTTCAGAAAGTACTATGTAATGGCTACAAAGCAGTCGGGTATCACAGGTCAGAACCTTCTTCAGATTCTCGAATCAAGGCTTGACAACGTAGTATTCAGACTCGGACTTGCAAACACGCGTAAGGAAGCTCGTCAGATTGTAAATCACGGTCATATCCTTGTAAACGGTAAGAAGGTAGATATTCCGTCATATCTTGTTAAGCCGGGCGATGTTGTAGGCGTAAGAGAAAAGAGCAAGAGCAACGCAAGAATGAAGGAAATCGTGGAAGCAAACGAAAAGAGAGTAATTCCGAAGTGGCTCAGCATGGACAGGAACAAGTTAGAGGGCAGAGTACTTCAGCTTTCAGACAGAGAGGACATTGATTACGACGTTGAGGAACACCTTATTGTCGAACTTTATTCAAAATAATAACGTATCCGATTGTATGGGAGGGGGTTATATTCCTCATATCTCATATATCGGTACAGTATGTCCCCATGCCGCATAGTCGGCGCGGGACAGAACACGTTACCCTCGGTAAGTGGAAATGAATATAATGTTTAAGCCTGCGAGGAAATCGTAAGGTTAGTTGAAGAAGGAGGGTTCCGATATGATAGAAATGGAAAAGCCTAACATTGAAGTTACAGAGTTAAGCGAGGACGGAAAATACGGCAAGTTTGTTGTCGGACCGCTTGAGCGCGGCTACGGCACAACACTCGGAAATTCACTGAGAAGGATTTTGCTATCATCGCTTCCGGGCGCCGCTTGCACATCAATCAAGATTGACGGTGTTCAGCATGAATTTTCGACCGTTCCCGGTGTTGTTGAGGATGTAACGGAGATTATACTAAACCTCAAGAAGATGGCTATTAAGCTTCACAGCGAAGGGGTTAAGACTGTTTACATCGAGGCCAAGGGCGCGCAGGAAATCACTGCCGGCGATATCAAATGTGACAGCGACGTTGAAATTATCAATCCTGATCTGCATATCGCAACATTGAATGCGGACGCGAGGTTGTACGCCGAAATCACATTATCAAAGGGACGCGGCTATGTTTCGGCAGAGCGAAACAAGCTGGAGCTTCAGCCGGTGATAGGCGTTATTCCTATGGACTCAATCTATACGCCTGTAACTAAGGTTAACTACACGGTGGACAATGTAAGAGTCGGTCAGTATACTGACCGCGAGCAGCTCACTGTTGAAGTATGGACAAACGGCACAATAAATCCGGATGATGCCGTATCGCTCGCCGCAAAGATTATGAACGAGCTCCTGCTTCTGTTCGTAGACCTTTCAGAGGATGCGAAGAATACGGAGATTATAGTTGAGAAGGAAGAAAACAAGAAGGAAAAGGTTCTCGAAATGACCATCGAGGAGCTTGATCTTTCGGTTCGTTCGTATAACTGCTTAAAGCGCGCGGGTATCAACACGGTTGAGGATCTTACAAACAAGTCTGAAGAGGACATGATGAAGGTAAGAAACCTCGGAAGAAAGTCGCTTGAAGAGGTAATTAACAAATTGAATGGATTAGGTCTTTACCTTAAGAAAGAAGAAGATTGAAATATAGCGGAGTACTAATCCGTTATACGTAAAGAAGGAGGTACGGTTATGCCGGGACAGAGAAAATTTAGTATGCCCACAGCTCAGAGAAGGGCATTGCTTCGAAATCTTGTTACAAGCTTTTTGGAGAACGGTAAGATTAACACAACCGTTACAAGAGCTAAGGAAACAAGAAGCATGGCTGAGAAGATGATTACACTTGGTAAGAAGGGCACACTTGCAGCCCGCCGTCAGGCATTGGCATATATAACCAAGGAGGATGTTGTAACAAAGCTGTTTAACGAAATCGCTCCGAAGTATGCGGACAGAAACGGCGGTTACACAAGAATTTATAAGCTGGGCGAGAGACGCGGCGACGCGGCCCAGATGGCAATCCTTGAGCTTGTTGACTGATTATTAATCTATAAAAAATCCGGCGCCTCTGACGGCAGCCGGATTTTTTTGCGGTTTTCCAATTCAAAAACCGTGCTCAAAAAGCCACGGTTTTTGAATGAGTAAACAAATTGTTAACAAAACTTAATACCATTATTTCGCCATATGTGATATGATAAAATA
>CANRAG010000043.1 GCA_947628515.1 uncultured Clostridia bacterium
TACGGATATACAAATGTGAACGCCGGGGCATTCGCGCTTGTCTGCTTGTTCTGCTTATCCGTAACCGTTACCTTTAACGTTGCGTTTGTCTTAATGTCCGCCGATACGGTAACGGAGACGCTGCCCGAACCGGTTGAGTTAACGGTGCTTACAGATGTGCTCGAACCGATTGATGATGTGCCGTTAAACGCTTCAACCTTTGTTATGTCCGCCGAGCCTTTTGTTATTTTAGCCGTGACCGCCGTAACTGTCTTTGTAGTGCCACACTCGAACACACCTCCGGCCGGAGTTGTAGTTGCCGTTACGGTCGGCGCAACATACGGATAGAGCAGCTTGTCCAATATGGACTTTAGCTTCTCATTTTTAAATGTCTCTCCCTTTTCTATGCCACCTATTGTAGCAGGAGTAGGCGTTTCGTTGGTATAATGTAGTTCGGAAGCTGCGACCTTGATTTCGTTTTCCGCCTCGTTAAGTCTATTTTCGATTTCGCTATTTATACTTTCCCGATTTTGTATCTCGGCTTGTAAATCCGCATATGTAGCTAACCGCACATCTGACATTTTTCATCTCTCCTGTCTTGATTATATTTTTAGCTGTCTTTAAGGCGCACATGGAGGTGAATTAAGTTTGAATTGTTCCCATGTCGTAAAGAACGACTTTAACCCGGCCGCATTTACTTGATACTTCAGATCGCTAATTCTTGTTAGCGTTATATCACCTATATATATGCAGGCCGTATTTGCACTAATGTTAATACAATTGACCGGGGCTAAGCTTCGGTCACTGCCTCTTCCCTCTTTATCCCAAAAATACAGCTTGCCTTTGCTGTTTTGAAGAACATACCACAGTTCATATGTGTATTCCGGTTTTTTGGTATCCTCTATATCGATAAGTTCTCCGCCGGCTGAATGGTATTCAAGCACACATTTAAATCCAGTGCTCCAATCTCTTGCCATTTGGTCGTTATATTCATCCGGGGCAGAACCTGTTGCTTTGTATATTTCGAGATCTATACTGCCCCGAATGTCCCCTGCGGAAGATGATATTTCAAAACTTTCGGGTATATCTATCGATAACGCAACATATAAGTTTGTATTTCCCATGCTATGCCCAATGGCTTCATCAATTATGTCAAAATTATCGCTGAATATTCTCTCAACGGAGTCCGATATTATATCTTGCAATTTCGCCTTATGCAGTTTTAAATTTTTAGTCTGTTCCATTACAACCTCCTTGCGTAACCTATGCCGCGCTCAAACTCTACTTTTGCGTTCGCATTGTATCGCTCCGCTATATACGGTATGCCCTCGTCGTTAATATATATCCACGTTTCGTAATAGTACCGTATTTTATCCCACGTATCATACGGAACGATATTCTCCCAACGTCCGAACTTTCTGTCGAGGTCTGCCCATGTGTTCTCCGTATATACACATCCGATTTTTATGTGTGCAGGCTTTACCTCTTCAATAGCCGCCATCAACAGTGCCATATTCTCCGGTATTCCTATTCTGCCGTCGAATGCGATATACACGGTATAATTCCCGTAATCCTCGCTTATACTGCATCCTGTAGGCTCATACGCGGTCACTAACGTCTTTAACGCTTCGACGGTCAACACATGCCCGCCCTGCAACCGTGCCAGCACAGCGGCGCGTCTATCATCGGGGTTTTCGCTGTTCGGGCTTAATCCGACATCCGCTTCATGCTTATCAAACACGTCTGTTGTCATTATAAACAGCCGTAAATCCGCTGTGTCGATATCCGCTTGTGTTTTATTGATCGCGGTTTGCAGAATTGCATATAAATCAGCCAATACCTTTGACTTTTTATAATATCCGGGTAATTTCTCAATCATGTTATTGTCACACTCCCAAGCACCGGTATGGTACCCTCATCAAGCAGTATATTGTCCGCAGCGCCGTTCACCGTAAGCTCCGAATAATCATCCACACCGCTTATGGAAAGAATGAGACTGCCTATTTTTGCATAAGAAACATAGGTTTTATTCAGCGAAACCTCTGACAAATATTTGTATATCGCCGACTCGATTGTTTTTTGAAGAGTGTCTTTCACATTGCTTGCCACTTTGACAGATATGTTAATCGCCAGTGCTTCGGCGCTCTCTACGGTTACATCGGCACCAATGGGGCGATTTTTTTCAATATGCTCCTTTACCGCCGCCACCAAATCATCACCAGCAGGCTGATTGTCGCTGTCGGTTATAATAACTTTTACGGTTCCCGGCCCGTTCCAAAGCGATATGACGGTAACATTTCCAACTCCTGCGATTTCTTTTGCCCATCCTATATAATGATACCTGTTCCCGCTGAC
This sequence comes from uncultured Clostridia bacterium, assembly GCA_947628515.1. Lineage (GTDB taxonomy): Bacteria > Bacillota > Clostridia > UBA1381 > UBA1381 > Ornithomonoglobus. Next base: position 2,335 of record CANRAG010000043.1, read on the forward strand.
ATTTGGGCGCGATACTTTTTCTATATAGCGGTTCAACAAATCCGCATCACTTTCAGAGTCGTAGCCTCCGGTAAACGCCGTTATGTTTGTGACATCAGACAACTCCGGCAAGGTAACCGGAAACCTTGTTATTGTTCCCACCTTCGCATTCCCCGCGCTGCCTTCCATAATGCACGTTGCCGTCACATCAACTACGCCCGTGTCCGGTATTTCCGTCGTTTCGTCCACCGCATACAGCATACTGTCTGACGCCGCTTTTGCGCCCTGCAAAACCACCGCTCCGGGTTTACCGGTTATACGCAGTGTCCCTTTTGCAAATGTGGCAGCATTTCGATATATGCCTTGTTCCGCAACCTTCCTGTCAAGAAATTCACCTATAGCGGTCAAAGCAAACGCATTGGACTCCAGAACGTCTATTTTATTATACAGAACTTGTATCTCGCTTGCGACAGGATATAGTAAGTCATAAAAGAACGAGCCCTCTGATGTATCGTATTCGTCGGGGACTTGTTTTAGCAAATCATCCAGTATTTCTGTAACCATCATATGCTGTACACCTCACTCCTTGTCCCGTAAATAGTTGTAATCTCAACCTGAACATCAAGTGTTTTTCGGTTTCGGGAAATTATAATGTTATTTACGGAAGTTATGTCCCCGTTTTTTAGCAGCGCTTCTCCAATTTCGCGTTTAAGCTCAGCTTCCGCAAATTCTCTATTGTACTCGCTGCCTATTACAAGGTCCTGAATATTGGAACCGTAGGTCTTATACATTTTATACGCTCCGAGCTGCGTGTGAAGTATTTTCTCTATCCACATTTTCAGTGCGTCATCGCCTGACAATACCTTGCAGTCGCCTCCGGTGAATACGAACTCATTTTTTGCAAAATCAAATTTATATGTATTTTTCATTGCAAAACTCCAATCGCAATAAATCTCTGATACTCCGAATATGGCAAAAGAACAACTTCCTTGCTAAGATTTTCGTAGACAATTTCGTCATTCTCATATTTCTTTTCGTATAGGTTAAATGTTGCTCTCACTTCATTCGCTGTAAGAAGTACCCTTGAACCGCATCTTATCTTAAGCTCCGGGAGCGATACTATTGTGCCTATAATCGGAGAATAATCTTTGCCATTATCCCGATCCTTGAATAGCTTGGCCAGCTCTGTGTATCCGTCAATCATCCGTTTGTCCTCGTAACATCCAGTTTTACATAATGAAAGCCACCTTTTATGCTATGTGATGCTGTTGAAACAACATACATAGCGCCGTTTATGGTCAAACACTCTCCTGCCCGTGTATAGCCGGTCATGCTTTCTATTATGTCAAAAGAATATTTTTCTGTTTCCCTATTATTGTTGTTCAGATAATCTCGCGCTGTGGTTTCCGCGTTATCTTTATCGACATCTATCTTCACAATTTCCTGAAGGAACCCGTTCTTGTCTATGGACTCCCTATCTTGAAGTACGAGCAGTTCGGTATATACACTGTCTTTTTCAGACACTATTTTTACGGAGTTCTTAAGATTTTCGATGGATGTGCTGTGTGACAGACCACCCATGCACTCGACAGAGTTCTCTATTTCAAGGTTTGACGCAAGCATAAATGTCGGGTTTGCGATAAGGTCACCGATTGTATATATTCTGAGTCCTTGAGGAGTAAAGTCATAGTTATATTCACCGGAGCATAATGATAGAAGGTCCGATATAATATCCGATATGCTTTGGTCAAAGTATATCTTGTTCACCACCGCATCAAGTTCGGGTATCATGACGATGTTTATGGACAAATCTCTGCACACTTCTTTAATGGACTCTTTCACGGTTATGCCCTTGAATTGATATGTCTGTTTCGATTTGTTCAAATACCAGCCGAGATCCACAACGCTGTAACTGTTGTGTTCTCTGTCGCCGTCGTCCACTGATATTATGACCCCTCTGTATATCTCTTTGTCTGTAGTCATTTGTATTATGTCTGATTTACCGGGTACATATATTTGGTCTGTCATATATTTCGCGTCTGTTTTTGCTGTGGTAAATGACATCGTGGTCGATAATGAATTTTGATTGTTGACCCAAGAATGCTCTCCTATATACTTTGTTATATCGTTGCCGTTAGCGTACACTCTCAGTTCGCCGTCGGCCATGGGGACAGGATAATCCTGCAATCTTCTAAATATATTTTCTGCCGTTCGGTTGTTCCATACAACGGTTGCTTCCTTTTCTTCTGTGGACACCGAATTTTCAGAATACATATATAGCTCATCCGGTGACGCATATCTGCCTCTAAGGTCATTAGGACGCCAATATCGCAGCACATGTTCAACATACTGTCCATCGCCGTATCCCTCACGCGCTTTGACCGCCCTGCCGGATGTGAACCATGCGTCGCCATAACTTTTCACAAGTGCGTCAACGGTATAGTGTGAGTAATTATATGACTGTATGGCTTTGCGTAAATCACCGTTATAATATGTTATGGATTTATCCAAAAGCCATGCGGCATACTCTATCGCCTTGTCTTTGTCGTTTCGGTCGTCCAATGTCCATGCAACGCCGTACTTTGCTTTACCGAAGCTTGCAAACGAAAACCAACCGTCCGGCATACCCTCGTTCGGATTTTCGCACAGAATATATTCTATTTGCATAACGCCGCGTGCCGGTCCTGTCGTTACATCCGTAAGTCCGCTCTCCTGCATGGCAAGCGCCGCAAGTAGGTTCGGATCTATGTTCCACTTCTTCCCATATTTCTCAAAGTATGGTTTGTATGTGATGTATTTCGGGCTGTTAAGAACCTGGTCGGCATTCTGACCATACGACACGCCGGATACGGTTCCGGTTGCGGGCGGCGCGGCAGACGTTACGGATTGTGTGGTGATTTCCGGATATCGCAGGACGTAATCCCATCCGTCATTACGATATGTCTTGTTTGCCACAATACCGCCTTTGGTACACCATGCCTCTACCGTGGTGCCTCCGTCCCGCTGTACGAGTGCTGCATGCTTTTCGGAGTTTAATAAAACGTCGCCTTTTATCAAACCTGAACCCGTCAAAAGATTGACTTGATTTTTTACATCCTTAAAGCCGCACTGCATGAAAGCTTTTGCCATATTACCGGTGTATGTCGCGCCTGCACCTTTGACATTTAATCCTGCTTGCGTGTATGCCGATATGACAAACGAGCTACAGTCATACGATGGTCCCCAACGCACGGCTTGACTGTAGGTATGGCTGTCGTCATTCGCTATATCCACAGCCCACTGTATGGCGGTATCTATAACGCTCATTGTTTAATCAGTCCCAACCTGTGCAGGAATACTATGGTTTTTAAGTCCGTGTATGATAGTCCGAGTCCGCTACCTGTACCGGTAATAACTCCCGCGTCTACCGCTGCCTGTACGGCTTCTCGCGCCCATGACGGCATATTATCGTCTATAGCTTCATATATCATGGGAGCGGCTATATCGGTCACTATTGCCGAAAGGTTTATTAACGCTTGTTTAAGCTCCTCGTATTGACTCATAGTTAATTCCTCCTCCGTGTCGTCATCTGCCGCGTTATTGTTTTCCAAAAGGTTAAATTCACTTAGCTCCAAGGTGTACCTTAAATCGCCGTCAGATTTTATTTCGTATTCAAAATTTGAAATTGCGACCGCTATATTGATAGGCGTATCTGTTATTATTAGCCGTATCGGTAATTTTTGCTCTATCCAGCTGTCAAGTTTATCTACATAGTCCCAACCCCACATATCTCTGTTTCGGAGGAAACTGTAGTTATGACCTTGTATGGGGAAAAAGCTTGAAAATGAAATACCTTTTAGTTTTGACTGGCCTATAAGCAACAATTCACCTCTGGATACCGTTTCAAAGGTGTTTGCGGTCTGAGGTTTTAAAACCTTAAATGATGGGGGTACGACCGGAAGCATAAACACCTCCGCGCGATTATTTACGCTTAGATATATATCCAAATCGTATCCCTCCCCATCATATATTACTTATTGCCAGCTTCAATTTCGGTACAAATTCATTTATGATTTCGTCCGTTGATTTATTATTGGCATATATTATCACTTTAATATGGTTTTCATTTGTCTTATACTCGTAGCTGTCTCCTTCACGCCTTGACTTGTTCCCCGGAACAGAGTTTATCCCTGCTGTGCCGTTCGGACCCGCATAGCCGTATTCTCTGTCTGTAAGAATACGTTCCAACTTGTTCCAGAAGCTGTCAAGCGGCAGCACTGCTTCACGGCCCGCCTCGCCGATTTGCGCAAAAGTGGGCTGCGATACTATACCGCCGGTCGCCAGTCTCGGAAATTTAAGTTTGTTGAGATGCCCTATAGGATTGCCGCCGGGGATAACCCGGTTGATTAAATCTATTGCGCTGTTGATTAGCCCAATGCCCCTGTTTATTACGTTCTCAATAGCCGACAATACACCGTTAATGCCCGCCTTGACCGCATTGCCGATGGCATTTCCGATTTTCGTGCCGAGTGCGCTGAATGTTGCTTTAATGGTCCCCCATATTCCACTGAAAAATCCTACAAGGCCCGAAAATACGCTCTTAATATTGTTTACCGCCGATGTGAATTGCTCTGAAAACCATGCTCCGATACCCGAGAACACACTCACTATACCGTTCCATAGCCCACTGAAAAACTCGCCCCATGTTGCGAATATTCCTTTTATAGCACCCCATGCGGCAGAAAATACGGATGAGAACCATGAACCGACGGTTGAAAACACACTCACTATATTGTTCCATAGCCCGCCGAAAAACTCGCCCCATGTTGCGAATATCCCCTTTATAGCTTCCCATGCTCCTTGAAAATCTCCGCTGAATACGGCTTTTACCGCCGAGAATACGCCTTTGATTGTGTTCCATATTGCTGTAAAAAATCCGATAGCCGTATCCCAAACAGCCTTTACGACCGCAAATGCGGTCTGGAACGAGCCGCCAATGTACGTCTTTACCACAGAGAATATCGACTTTATGGAGTTCCATACCGCTTGAAAGAATGGTTGTGCAAAATCCCAAACTACTTTTATGACTTCCCATGCGGTTTGGAACGCACCCTTTATCGCCGCAATCAATGGTTCAAGCGATTTTTTTATATACTCCCATGCTGCGCTTACAGCCGATTTAATCTTATCCCACAGGCCGATAAAGAAATTCCGGAAACCGTCGCTCTTTTTCCATAGCACAACAAATATGGCCGCCAAAGCAGCTATTGCGGCTATTACCAGTGTTATCGGCGACGTCAATACTGCCAATGCGCTATTAAGCGCCCATGTCGCGACCGAACCCGCGCTTGCCGCTGCCGTATGAGCAAACTCCGCGCCGGTCATTGCTGTCAACGTTGCGGTATTCGCCACTCCTGCCGCGCTCAACAGTTTGGTTGCGCCCTGTCGAATTGTGTCAAGCATATTCTGTATTTTTACCGCCGCGTTATACACGCCTACGGCGCTTGCGACGCCTAATATTACCGGTGCAAGTTTACCGAAAATCCCTACCAATCCCGCAACTACGTTAGCCGCCCCGCTGACTGTACTAATCAGCATCGGGAATATGGTCTGCGCAAAACTGCCTATCAGCGATACACCGTCGCCGCTGAATACGCCTGAAATGGCGCCGCCCAGTCTGCCGAACGCGTCTTGCAGTCCGCTTAATGCGGGTTGATTGTTTTCGATTGCCGATTTTATAGCACCGAACACAGTGCTTGCAATATTATAAACCCAGTTTATAGCGTTAAACAATCCATTTCCTATTGCAACTGAAACCGTGGTAACCACAGGCGTTATAGCCGCAAGTCCGTCTGACATGATCTGAAGGACGCCTTTAAACTGTGATGAGCCGAGCGCATCGAATATGGCGATTTTAACACCTTCAAACTGTGATTTCAATAAAGTCAGTTTACCCGCTACGGTATCGTTCATAGTATCCGCCATACTCTGCGCTGCACCCTCGGAATTATAGATGGCATCGCTTAACGCCTGAAAGTCCGCCGGACTTGAATTGACGATTGAAAGAAACCCGCTCATCGCATTCTTTCCGGCAATCATTGTCGCATACTGACCTTTTTCCGCTTCGGTAAGACCGCTGAATTTGGATTGCAATTCCGGTATTAGCTGTGATAGCGGTTTCATCGACCCGTCCGCATTTACCACAGACAGTTTTAATGCACCGAGAGCTGAGGAAACTTCCTTTGTCGGCTTTGCAAGCCTTGTCATAACTCCTCTGAGCGACGTGCCCGCGTCACTGCCCTTGATACCGGCGTTAGCCATCAGACCAAGAGCTATGGTGGTATCCCGCATACTGTAACCCATTGCGCCCGCAATCGGTGCGACGTTCTTGAACGACTCGCCAAGCATAGACACGTTTGTGTTAGACTTACTAGATGCTACCGCCAGCACATCTGCAAAATCCGCGCTGTCCTTTGCCTTCAAACCGAACGCCGTCAAACTATCTGTTACAATATCCGAAACCGAACCTAGCTCCTCGCCGCTTGCCGCTGCAAGGTTCATAATTCCCGAGATACCGTCAATCATTTGAGATGAGTTCCAGCCCGCCATTCCCATGTACGTCATAGCCTCGGACGCTTCAATCGCAGAGAATTTTGTGGTCGCACCCATTTCCTTTGCTTTTTTTGAAAGAGCGTCCAATTCTGCACCCGTCGCTCCGGATATAGCGGACACATTCGCCATTCCCTGTTCAAATTCAATTCCCGTGCTTACTACGTCCTTGCCAAAGTCAATCGCTTTCCTTATTCCGACAACCGCTCCTACAGCCGCCATTGCTTTAGATGCGAGCGATGCTATTGTTCCGCCTGTTGCGTTCGACTGTGAGCCAAACTTCTTTACTCCGGTAGTCGTGTCGGTAAGAGTATCTCTTAAATTCTTACTCGCACTCACCGCCGACTTCATATTTGCAAAGAAATTGCCGTCTTTGAGGTTTAGTGTCGCACCTATATACCTTGCCATTTGCCTCACCTACCTTTTCCGCCGAACATTTTGCTGATTTCCTCAGCCGCAAGCTCCATGCTTGCCATTAAGAATATTTTGGTGTTATAGGACGCGGACGCTATCTTGTCCCAATCGTGTCCCCTCTGAACATAATGATGTATCATATATAGCTCCGCATCCTTTTTGATTAGTTTTTTACCTTTTCGACACTGTTTCCAAACCCTGCCATGTTGATACATTCGGCGGCAATCTTGCCGACTTCGCCGAGCTCGAATATCTTGTCAACAATCTCGTCCGGTTCGCCGCATCCGTATGCATCCTGCAGCTTTTTATCTTTCAAGTTCGGTTCCACGACACATTGATATACAAGATACCTATCCGCAAGTGAGTCATTGTCCGTCTCGCGCGCGTCGCTCAATATAGCGCGCGTTGGCGGCTTTACGGTAATGGTTCCGTCCAGCGACTGAACATACAGCTCGCCTGTGGAATTCTTTCTCTTGTCCTCTATTGCCTGTTCTTTACGTGCAAGCAATGTGTCAAGGGTTATTTTTGTTGTTTTATCCATTTTCCTGTACCTCCATTAATCACACGGGTCATCTATGCTGTCAAGATAAGTCATATCGGTAAATCCGCCGGACAATTCATCTTCACAAATACTGCCCGCCTCGAACGACTGTAACGTTATGTCGTCCAGCCAGCAACCGCTTAACTGTATTTTCTCCGTGCCGCCGTTGTCGGGGTCTTTCAATTGCCCGATAATCGTCAATCTTACGTCCCGTCCGTTCATGAATTCCTCTGATATATCCTTTGCATAGGAATATATTTTGCGTATTGTTGCGGACCACTCACCCGATAATGACATAAGTTTGCTGTCCTTCACCATTTCACCCGCGAACTGCACTTCTTCACGGTCTGCGGTAATTTTAGCCTCAAACTTCGAAACTTCATAAACTTTGTTGCCGTTAAACCATACCACACCATGGGTTCCGCTTATCAGCTGATTGGCTCTCGGTTTAGATCTGTTCATATATCACGCCTCCTTAAGACATCGTAACGACAAATGTCAAATTCTCTATCGCGTCCGAGAATTGCACATCCGCTTTAACGTATATGTTTTTGCCGGTGTTCGCCGTTAATATCTGCTCGTCCGTCATCTCGGTCACGTCATATTTGGTAGCCAAATATGACCGCTGTGCATCAACGTCTATATCCGCCGTGTTGTTATACTCGTCATACAGTACACCTTGCTTCATCAGCTCCGAGAAATACTGCCTAACCGCGCCGATGAATATCGTTTTGTTGTCATAGCTGTTATTCACGCCTATGTACTCGTTTTCAAACGTTGTGCGGATATCGTCGCGGATCAGATCCATGCCATCGACTATTTTTATCGATTTCATGTCCTCCGTGTCTCCCTCCGCAAGCAAATGGTATGAGTTGTTCCCGCTCGCTATCTTGATATTCTCGCCGTCGTTAATAAGTATCATCGAGCCCTTTTCAATATCGCCCTCGGGGTCTGCCGACTCTGTGATTGCCGACGCTTCGGGGATATTGTAGTATGTTGCGGAACGCGTCATCGGCATGCCTGCCAATATTCCCGCAATGCGCGGGCAAAACTCAGCTCTGCTGTATGTCTTAACGCCGCATACAATACCGTCTGTTGCAAACGCGACAATTCCGGAGTCGTTATATTGCGTTTCCGCCGCCTGAGGCAATACCGCTTTGACGGTCTTGTTTGCCTGACGCTGCTCCTTTATCCATGCGGCAACTTTTCCTATATTCGTATCTGTGGTTATTTCTTCGCCTATGCAAGCCAACCAGTTGAACCGTTTTACTGTCAGCCGCTTTAAAGCCGCTTCCAAGTCCTCACCGCTCGTGCGTTCTATCAGGACTTTGCGCGGGCCGCCGTCAAAGGCTGTCTTTATCAGCGCAACATTCTCCGCCGAAAATTCCTCGGCGTCTACGTCTGTAGCATATGCGTATGAATAGCTTGTTCGTTCTTTTGTATCGTCCGCTACAAGCAGCGCGACAATACCGTTCTCGCTCCGTGTTACGGCGGTTCGCGCCGCCTGTATGAAGCGTATATTAATCTGCGGTAGTCCCATTTTCTATACCTCCAATATATAAATTTTCCATAGCCTCATATTCCTCATCATCGGGTATCGGCTGCTCATAGGTCAGCTCAAATTCGGCAGTGAGGACATTATCATCATCAATATCGTTTGTGAGTTCTTCAACAGTAAACTGTCTGTCCGCCACATCAAGTGTGCGGTACATGAATAAATTTCGTATCCGGTTCGCCGCCAACATACATTGCACCCGTGTTTCAACTTTTGGGTAGTATATCATTGACACCACATCGGTAACTCGCTCCAATCCGCCGCACAATCGGGTTATATCCGAAGGATAGGAACCGACGAATATAGCCGGTCGGTCAAACCCTTCTTTAACGTCGTCTGCAACGACATTAAATCCGTTGTCCTTAAGCCGTTTCACAACAGCTTTTTGTAAATCCGTTTCGTCTATCCTCATTTTTCCCACTCCTTAATCAACCGGTCCATAAGATTTTCAGCATCTCGCGGCAGCTTTGCCCGCGCTTCCTTCATTGAATTCTCCAGCATAAGCTCCCCCTTTACAAAACCGAGGTTCTTTACGCCTCGGAGTGCGAGCTGCACGGCATTCATCTTCTTTCCGTTTTTACGCGTTTTACCGCCACGATATATTTTGTGTCCCAGCTCAACAAGATGAGCGTGCGGCGCTTGTGATTTAATCTGAACAACCCTGACTTTGCCGCCTTTGTATTCTTTTGGCTTCTTCACGCTCCAACTGTTTTTTAGCTGCCCAGGCTTTATGCCCTTTTTCACGGGTCCTTCGTACTTTGGACTTGCCGCACGCACGTTCTTTCTTACCGCCTGACCGGCTGCCATTAGCAGTGCGTCCGCGTCGTTCGGATAGCGTTTTTTCACACGCGCAAACGCCTTTTCCATCTCTTCAAAGCCAAACACATCCTTAGTAGCTCTCGGCATTTGTTATCATCTCCGATGCGATTATTTTAAGCTCGCTTTTCAACTCGCCTATGTTTAAAACCGACACAATATCAAACAGTTTATTGTTGTACAATATTTTGCAATCGGGTTTTATCCCGTCAAAATACCGTGTGGTTATGCTGTATGTGGTTTCTGCGCGAAGCTTCTGCGCTTCTTCGTATTCCCGGCCGGTAGTTGGGGATACGTTTGCCCATACCATATAATCTTTTAATACTAATGAATGGGCATGCGGCTGTGCGTCTTTCATTTGCAATACGGCATTACCATTATTGTCCGCCGTCAAATATATCCGAATGTCGTTTGTTATTTCAAGATTGTTGTTAAGACACGGTTTAAATGGAACCCAGACCGGCACGTTTTCGCCCAGTTCGTTCGTCACGCTTTTGCTCGGCTTTAAGAAAACTATCCTATGTCTCAGCTTTGAAAAATCCATATCAGAACACTGCCCTTCTGTACGGCTGCAGTAGTGTATATATAACCTTCGGCAAACCTTCTTTTGTTCCGTCGCGATGCTCGAAAAAATATCCTATGCAAATCAGCATTGCCTGTTTATAGCTTTTCGGCAGCGGTTCCGGCAGTGGCATACGCGTAAAGTTTTCACATATTTCCGCTGACAGGAGAATAAGTATATTCAAATACTCATCCTCCGCGTCTGTATCGAGCCTAAGATATTGTTTTACCTCGTCAAGCGTCAGCATTGGCGTCACCGCCTTTAGCTTTCTTTTGCGTGCGCGGCTTTTTCGGTTTTGTTTCCGCAGTCTCGGTTTCCGGAGGCCGCGCGTCCTCCGCGAACCCGCAGCCTATCAGATCTTTGCCGATATAATCCGAAACATCAACAGTATCGCCCTGTTTAAAAGAAAAATTATAACCGCTGCATGATTTTAATATTTTGACCTTCACCAACATCCCAACCTTTCCTTTATGGCGGTAATTAAGAACCCATCTTTAAGAGCTTAACCGCTTCGGAGAGTATCAGCTTGCCGTCAACACGCTGCGTCGCCTTAAATCCTACCTGATCGGTTAAAGCGAATACCTCGTTGAGGCGTTTGAATATGCGCCCCTGCCTGTCCGCAATCCAGTAGTACGAAAAATCGCCGAATGCGATAGGTGTTTTCCCACTTACAAGTTCGGGCACAAATGATGAAGTCATGATAGGTCTGTTTAAAAGTGTATCGGGTGTTCCCGCGCCCGCCGACGGCTGCCACAAATACTGACCGCTCGAGTCTTTCAGCTTGCGGATTGCCTTGACGGTGCTGTCATTCATAACCCATGTCCCCTTATTGCGATAGCCCGATTTCAGGCTGTAGAACAGGTCATAGATTTCATCAAATGTGATCGCGGTAGTGCTCTGCGCCGTAATACCTATCTCTGCTCCGCCGTTTTCGTGGAATATTCCGAGTGGTCTGTTGCTGCCGTCGCCGACAAGGAATGCAATCTCTTCCTTTTCACCGATACGTCTTGCAAATTCATTCGCTATGTACGTTTCCATATCGAACACGCTGTCATTAAGCAGTTCCTCGGAAATTTTAATCGTTGTCGCAAGCTTATGCGCTCCGAGCGTTACCTGCCCGAATGTGTCTCCGCCGTCGGTGATTTGGGACTCTTCATCAATCCATTTTGCCTCACCGTGCATTGACACTATAGGAATTTTTCTTTCGCCGCTCGACGTCTGAATTACCGTCGCTATACGGCGCATGATGTTTTCCTCGCTCAGCTTGTCAACGATTCTCTGCTCAAATTCGTCGGGGACAAGATATCCGCCGTCCACGTCCTGACCTACCTTTAGCGCATTGGTGACGTCATATGAAACAGCATTCGATTTCATTGCGTTCCAAAACGCCTTTTTGTAACCTTCCGACGCTCTGCCCGATGTTTCATCTGTCGGGCCTGTAGTGGGGTTGCCGGTTATCGGCGCGGAGGTCGGCTGTTTCATCTTAGCCTCGAATGCTTCCGCTCGCTCAAGCGCTTCGATTTCACGTCCCATGTTCGAGATGTCCGCTTCCATTTTCTCATACGTTTCAAGCTCCTCGCCGGTCATATTACCTTCATGCGCGTCAAGGAACTTTTTCGCTTCCTCCCATGCGGAAGCTCTCTTTGTTTTCAAATCCAAAATTCTGCTCATTTTTTACCTCCTAAGCAATTCTAATCTTTTCTTTAATTGCTCGACAGGCACACCGTCTGTCGAAACTTTGTCTTTTTGCCTGATTTGTCTGAGTTCATCAATGACTTTTTGCGGCAGCAATATGCTCCCTACCGACGCAGCCACTCTCGGAGCTGTCGTCGTATCTGTGAGTATGCCGTCTATAAGCCCCATTTCAAGCGCGGTCTTTGCGTCAAGCCATGTTTCTTTATCCATGAGCTTTAAAAGCTCTTCCTGCGCCATACCGGATTTTGCTTCATATACCGCCGCAACGCTCTTATCAAGAACATTAAGCATTTTTGCGGTCTTTGTTTTCCCGTTTTTGTCCGTGTAGTCCTGACATGATACATTGTGTATCATCATGGTTGAACCGGGCGACATGAAGCATTCCCCCGCCATAGCTACGATGCTTGCCGCCGACGCCGCAAGTCCCATAATCTTTACCGTGACTTTACCCGCATAGTTTTCAAGCATATCGTGTATGTTAACGCCTGAATATAAATCACCGCCGCCCGAATTGATGTTTATTTGAACGTCGTCGCCGTCCGCTTCCGTCAGGAAGTCTTTTACTTCTGCCGGACTCGTGCAGTCCATTCCCAACCAATCATAAATCCACGCATCGTCATTACATACGATAACGCCGTTTAGATTAAACTCTTTCATTCACCATCACCACCTTTCGCATTCCAGTTTCCGGCATCCTTTAGCTTTGTCATGTTGCCGTTGCACAAATAATCGTCTCCGCCTTCCGATGCGGGGATTTTATTCATATCTTCCAGCTCGCGTATATCATTAACGCTGTACCAACCGTTTTGCCGTCCGACTGCGTAACCCTGCATTCGTGTGTTGAAGTTGCCGCGAAGTAAACCGTTTACATTGTGTTTTATAAATATCTCGCCTTTTTCTCTTTCGGTCAAAAGCTGTCTCTGCATATTCTGCTCAATTCGTACAAGCCACGGCGTCAGCGTATTTTGAACAAACTCAAGTGATTGGTGTTCGATGTTATTAAATGAGCTTTTTTCCAAATCGGCTACCATATGCGGAGGAACACGGAATATACGGCATATTTCGTTCACTTGAAATTTGCGCGTTTCCAAGAATTGCGCCTCGTTCGGGGATATGGATATTTGTTGATACTTCATTCCCTCCTCGAGCACGGCGGTTCTGTGACTGCCATTGCCGTATGTCGCTTCCCACGCGTCCCGAACCTTATCCGGTTCCCTAAGTTTTCCGGGGTGTTCGAGCACTCCGGTCGGTCGCGCTCCGTTTTGGAAAAAGCTGCCGCCAAATTCATCAGCCGCCATCCCTAACCCTATTGCATTTTTGCACATCGCTATAGGCGAATATCCTATCAGCCCGTCAAATCCCATACCGGGAATGTGCAGAACATCATCACTGCAAAGGATGATTTGGCCGTCGCGGTCGGAGTTGTAGCGATAGTATATTTGATTGTCATCGGTTGAGCGCTCCACCGTCATTTTGTTTGGCAGCAACGGATATAGCGCCGTAACATGCCCAAATCCGTCCCTTATTATCTGTGAATATGAATTGCCGGTAATCAGTATGTGGTGCATCATTGTTTCGCGAAATCCGAAGGATGTCATTTCAGAATTAGGCTCGTCGTGCAGTAATCGGTACAAAGGATGTTTGTAATCCTTGATTTTACCATCGTCCGTATAGCGATATATATTCAGCGGCAGACTTGCCACCGTTTCCGCTATTATTCGCACACAGGCATATACCGCCGTCATTTGCATTGCGTTATATGGCGTAACGTATTTTCCGCTTGTCGTTAAACCGTATCTATATAGAACAGTACCGACATAGTCCCTTAGAAAATTCGTTGGATGTCGTGCCATGTTGATTAAATTCTTTATTATTCCCATATATCCTCCATTTAAAAGACAACCATTCCCCGATTATCGTAAACGCTGCCAATCTCATTCTCGGTTCGTGAAGCCCTGTCGTATGCCATTATAGTAGCTATTGCTCCATCTATTTTTTCACGGCTGTATTTCTTAGACAATTTTATATTTTCCGCCGCGTCCGTTTCCGCCATTGCATTCCCGAAATTCCAGCGCAATATGGGATGAGCGTTGTGTATTATATTCCTTTTCAAAACCTCCGCGTAAAACATCTTTGTCGGCGGCGACATATCCCGATAGCCCTGTCCGAACGGTATCATCGTTAAACCTTCATCAGCCAAATTCAAAATGATTTGCGTTGCGTTATATCGGTCGTATGCTACTTCGCGAACAACATAACGACTTGCAAGCTCCTTTATTCGATTTTCAAGATGACGATAATCAACCACGTTACCGGGTGTAGTTTCAATATACCCCTGCGCCTGCCATTTGTCATACGGTACATGGTCGCGCAATACGCGGGTATGAATATTATCTTCGGGTATGAAAAAAAACGGTAAAATTATATACTTTTCTTCCTCGTCGCGTGGCGGGAACACCAGCACAAAAGCTGTTAAATCCAGCGTTGATGAAAGATCAAGCCCGCCATAGCATTCACGCCCGATAAGTTCCGCTGTATCTACGGTATCGTCGCAGGCGTCCCATTGTGCCATATCCATCCAGGACAATGCATTGTCGCTCCAGATGTTTAATCTTAGCTGTTTAAACAACGCTTCTTCAACCGGGTTGCCTTTGGCGCTTTGGTAGGCTTTCCGAACCTTTTCTATCGAAACTGTATGCCCCAACGACGGATTTGCTTTATACCAGTTTTCTTCCTTTTCCCAGTCGTCGTCGGGCGTCAGTCCGTAAATTTTACCGTAAAATGTGTTGTCCTGCCTGCGTCCTTCCTGTATATCCAGTGTTTTTTGGTGTAGTTCGTAGCATATGCTGTTTTTATCGTCTCCGGCTGTGGTCAACGCTATTGTTAGCGGCTCGCGCCGCGCGTCTCCCGCGCCCTTTGTCATTACATCCCACAAGTCCCTGTTCGGCTGCGCGTGCAGTTCGTCAAATATGCAGCCGGACACGTTAAACCCGTGTTTGTTCCTGACGTCTGACGACAAAACTCTGTAAACGCTGTTTGTCGGAAGATATACCATGCGCTTGCGTGATAATATCAATTTCACTCGGTTTTTGAGCGGCGGGCACTGTTCAACCATACTGACCGCCACATCAAATATAATCGACGCCTGTTCCCGATCTGTCGCGCAGCCGTAAACCTCCGCCTCATATTCCCCATCCGCCGCCATAAGATATAACGCAAGCGCCGCCGCAAGTTCCGACTTACCTTGTTTCTTGGGGATTTCTATGTAAGCCATGTCATACTGTCTATAGCCTGTTACAGGGTCCACCGTTCCAAATATATCTGTTATTATTTCCCTCTGCCACGGAAGAAGCTCAAACGGCTCTCCGTGCCATTGAGCTTTTGTGTGATTAAGGCTCTCAACAAAATTTGCGGTATATTCCGCACGTGTATCACTTACATACAGGCCGCTTTTTGTTTTCCTGTACGCCATTTATTCATCACCCGTAGGCTTTCCTTTCAATAAGAGCGTTTCCATTCTGTCCATTGTCGGCGCGTTCGGGTTGTAGTTTACCGTGCTGTTCGCTTTGACTATATTCTGTATCCTGTCCCAGGTATCCGCCGCGTTTTTATAATATTTGAGCGATATATCCACATACGGCGATTGTATAGGTTGTCCTGTAGTCGGATGAGCTGCCAACAGGCTTTCATTATTCTCCGTCTCGCATTCAATCCAACGTGCGACACAAAGCGCGTATCCTACTATCCTATACGGAGGTACTAACCCGATACAGTTAATGTCTTTTAACCATTTCACGGTTTCGGTATATACTTTTTTTGCAAATTTATTTGACTTCAACGCAGGCGGAACGGTAAATTTAAATTCGGCGTTTTTTACCGTATCGGATATGACGGTCAACTCCCGCTTGCCCGGATTGCCTTCCTCTATTTTTTGGTATAATGCTTTTTCCGGACGTCCGCCTGTGCCCGGCTTTGGTCCTCGCTTTCCCATATCGTCACCTACCATTTGTTGAACGGTATTATCCCGTCAAAATATTCTTTATAAAAATCGGCTAATTCCGTACTGATAAAAATTGCCGTTTGCTCGGTTCTTGGATTGGTGTTTATATTTGCGCTGCTTTCGATTACAAAATCAAATCTCTCACCATATCCGACCATTACCTTGCTATGATTTCGAAAAACCTTTATTCGTCCGCAGTTATGTCGTCTTAACACTTTTTCGAGCTGTCCGTAAACTATGTTATTGCGGAATATCTCTCCGACAAATATATCTATCTTTTTGATATAGCCTTTTCTCAGCCAATCGTCAATTTCCTCGACGTCCGCCGCTGCCATTACCCATGTGCTCAAAAAGCAATAATTCAATTTCTCCTGTTTGAGTATGAACCGCAAATATGATAATGAGTCAATATCGCCTTGTGATATACAGTGGTATTCGTATCCCTTTTCAAAATGCCAATCTAATTTTTTATCTAACGCCAATTCGGAAGCCGCGCGGTGCAGCAATAATTTATCCATTTTCCTTTTTTGTACGTTTATTTTCGCTTCTTCCGACTTTTCAACATCTTTCGGTGTCTATTTAACCAGTGTTTCTATCCCAAAATCTTTTAATTTTGCGTTCTCAAATGATTTTGTCTTTAATGTCACTATACTCACCTGCGATTTTTTTGAAAATTTTCAAAATCTTTTTTCCTTCTCTGCTGAATTTTTTGCTAAACTTTTTATATGCTTTGCCAAATCTTCTGTAAATTTTTGAGGTTTTGCCGTTCCTTTCGGGAGCATCTTCTTCAGAGCGGGTCAATACCCCTCAAAACTTTCGCGAAAATGCACAGAAAGGGAGGGCTGCGGTCTATCCATAATACGTCATAGAGATTTTACCCGCCCCTACCCCTCGGAAAATCGGTCAAGATTTATCCGCCTTTACCAAATTTTTATGAAAGAAGGAACCTCAAATGTTAGAAAATTGCTATTTAATTCTCAACGGATTGCCGAAGCCTCCATCTTCAAGTACAGTCTTTCTGTCGTGACAATGTTTGCATAGCGACTGCCAATTATCCTCATTCCAAAACAAATCCTGGTTGCCCTTATGCGGTATAATGTGGTCAACTATGGTCGCCTCAACATACTTGCCTTGCTTCTCACACTCAGCGCAGAGCGGATGCTCTGCCAGAAACATCTTCCTAACCTTTTGCCATTGACTGTTGTATCCTCGCTTTGCTGCCGTGGGGCGGCATGTTGTTTTACGAACATTAAATCTGCTATGTTCATCACAGTACTGCCCTGCCGTTAAGTTGGTGCAGCTTTGACAGCGGCATGGCTTCAAAGGTAAATATGGCATTGTAAATTCATCTCCGTTATTCTTGACCTTGATTATATCACAAAACTGCCTCCCCCGCGTATCATCTTTATCATTCGGGATAAGAAAAATATAATACCCCAACAAGCCGTCAAGGTATTATGAAATATGCATTGGTAAACCATTAGACTATTTAACTTCACCGAGATTTCGTCCGACGTCAATCACAAATTTTCGTATGTATCGTTTCATAGTTGGTTCACTCAACGGCAAGATAATATCGCGGTATGTTTTGTGTTTCCAAAAGCGTTGCTCTACGATTGTCTTTGTTTCTCCATCGGCATTTGCATACGCGGTTTCAAACGCTTCTATCTTTCTTTTGATCTCGTTCGTGTAAACATTCGAATTTCGCAAAGAAGTTTCATACTCCGCTTTCAAACGTTTATAGTCGCGTATCACGCTCGTTATTCTTTTCCATTCTTCCCGTTGTATGTATTTGGGTATATACTCTCTCGCCATTTCGTCACCTACTTTTCCGATAGCTCAACCTATTTATCTAACAGGCTTTTGTGCGGTGTTCCGCTATCGCTTGTTCTCTTGTAAGTTCCATTTAATTCGCCTCCAATAATTCAGGATTATCGTGGATATTGCCGATAACCTCTATGTCTGTAAAATAGCATATATCGTTCCGCAATCCGTATTTAACCGATCTCTTTGTTGCTTCATCATATGCTTCTAAATAAAAGCCCATATACCCGTAGTTTTCGCTATTTTGAACACCGCCGCACTTGCCGTATTTAACGAAAAATATATAATCGTCGCATTTTACAATATCCCCTCGAAAATCTGCGTACCGTTCTTGTCATTTAGGCCTGTCCACTGTCCGAGTGTTTCGGGGATAATCATGTGGCTGCTTCCATCGGCATTTTTTTCGATTATGAAATATTCTGTTCCGCTTTTGTCTAATTTTTCCGCTTCAACATAACATCCATACGCCCACTCGCCGTTGTCTACACGCTTGCCTTTATATAAGCCTTTCATTTCCCGCCGCCTCCTCTTTATCCGCAGTTCCGGCGGTCTTATAGAATGTGCATCCGGCACAATATCTGCCCACCGTAAGCTTGTACCATGTTTTAAGTATCCTGCATCTGTTTCCGTCGTTATATTCGCAGTTAACGGCCGTGCCGCGCTCGTCAAATTTCGGTTTTCCGTATTGTGTATTCATCATTCGCCCGCCTCCGTGTAAATATCTTTGAACAATATCCTTTTTCCCGCCTTACTAGCCGCCGCAATCTCTCTTTTCATTCCTTCCGAAACATAATTCCCGAACACCCATATTTCCGCGCATTGCGCAAGGGCTTTTAATCCAATCCGTAACCCCAATTCACGCTGTTCGGGTATGTCGTCATTCAAAAAACGGGTTAAATATATATGCGGCGCAATCGGCACCATGCCTTTGCCAATCGCATATCGGCAATATTTAACCGCCGCCGCAACATTCTTTTCCGTGTCACCGCGATACGGCGAACAAATATAAACCTTTGTAAATCCGTGTCGCGCCACATT
>CANRAG010000044.1 GCA_947628515.1 uncultured Clostridia bacterium
CCGTTGCATGAGCGCCCATATTGCCAACCATGCCCGCGTCTATGTACTGCATCGCGATAGACGTCAGCTCCGCCAAAATTGCGGGAATACTCAAACGAATGACCATTAACGCGATTTTCCCGAACGGGGCGTTATCGTCTATGTTAAGCTTTAACCCTTTGCCGTTCATACTATACCACTAACACCTTTCGCAAAACCAAGTTTGAAAGAAAATCGTTCAGATTGTGCGCCCGCGCGAACGAGGCTATACATAGGTATGCGAGTGAGTGCGGGAGTGCAATATGGGCGATTTTATTCAAACTTATACCACCAGAATACTTCCTATGTCCGTGAGTTTGCCGCCGTGCAGGGATACGCACACAACGCCGTGGCTTTTGCAGAAATCCTTTATTCTGCCGCCGTCGGGATGGGTATTTATTCTTCCGTTAAAGTTTAATAATCCCTTTTTTATTAAACCCGACGCGCCGCCTATAAAGCCGTCCATACCGTACAGCCCTATATGCCCCGGAGCTATTTTCAGCACGTCTATTCCCTTTGCGGTAAGCAATTTATATATGCCCGCGTCCGCGGTTATAGCCGCCGTGTCGGACACAACGCAGATACTGCATTTTGCGTATCCCTGCTTTGTATCGAGCGTCTCCACGCCCGCCGCGCTATACGCGTTTAGTATCTCCGGCGCGGTATGCGCCACGTTGCAGACCGCGTATTTGCCTATACGGCACACGTTATACGCAATATCGTACGGATATGCCGCGCCCAACGCGTATGAGCCGCGTACTATATTATATCCGTCCAGCGCCGTTTTGTAATACTCATACGTCTGCGGCGCGCATATTATTTTATCGCACGCGGCATGCAGCTGTATATCCGGATGACCGCAAATTTCGGGATATACGGCATCGAGCGGCATTGTCTTTACTATCCCGCACCCCTGCGCCAAAAGCGCCGCCTCTGCTGCCGCGCCTATTCTGTAATCAACTATCGCCTTCATTTAATCATTTCTTCAAATTCCGCCTCTGTTATTACCGTAACGCCCAGGCTCCGCGCCTTTGTAAGCTTGCTGCCCGCCTCGGCGCCCGCAAGGACATAGCTTGTCTTTTTGGATACGCTCGACGCCGTCCTGCCGCCAAGCTCCTCTATTATTTTGGCCGCCTCGGCGCGCTTATACCTTTCGAGCGTTCCCGTCAGGACAAAGGTCTTGCCCTCAAAGCGTTTATCAACCGTCTGTCGGGTATCGTCAACGCAGTCCACGCCCGCAAGCTTCAGTCTGTTTACAAACTCTGTATTCTGTTCCTGACGGAAGAACTCTCTCACCGACTGCGCCATTATAAGACCCACGTCGTTAAGCTCCGCCATTTCCTCCGCGTCCGCCTCAATCAGCGCGTCTATATTTCCATACCTTGCCGAAAGTATTTTTGCCGCCTTTTCGCCTATGTGGCGTATACCCAGTCCGAATATAAGCCGGTATAAAGGATTGGACTTCGATTTTTCTATTGAGTTTTTAAGGTTTTCCGCCCACTTCGCGCCAAATCCCGGCAGTTCCACGGCCCTTTCGTAGTCAAGATAATATAAATCCGCCGCGTCGGATATCAGCCCGTTTTCGACGAGCTTCTCCACATTTGACGCGCCCAGACCGTCAATATCCATAGCCGGACGCGAAACGAAATGTACAATATTCCTTAACCGCTGCGCCGGACAGCTTATCCCCGTGCAGCGGTACGCCGCCTCGCCGTCCTCGCGAATGACCTCCGCGCCACATTCGGGACATTTTTCGGGCATACAAAATTCGCGTTCCGTCCCGTTTCTGTCCTCGGTAAGCACCTCTACAACGGCAGGTATTATATCCCCCGCTTTCTCGACCACAACCGTATCGCCTATGCGTATATCCTTCTCGCGGATATAATCCATATTATGCAGTGTCGCGCGCGACACGTTAGAGCCGGCAATCCGTACCGTGTCCAGTATTGCAAGCGGGGTAAGAACACCGGTTCTGCCAACCTGCACCTTTATGTCACGAAGCACCGTTGTCTGCTTTTCCGCCGGATATTTATACGCGATTGCCCAGCGCGGAAACTTTGCCGTAACGCCCAGCGCGTCCCTTGACGCGAAATCATTCACCTTTATAACCGCCCCGTCTATGCCGAACGACAGCTTGTCCCTCTCCGTGCCTATGCGCTCCACTTCCGCATACGCCTGCTCTATAGTCTTAAATGTGCGGTCGTTTAATATCGTTTTAAATCCCTGTGCCTTCAGGAACCTAAGTCCCTCGATATGGCTCGATATTTCCACGCCCTCTGCCCTCTGAATATTAAACACGAATATATCCAGCTTCCGCTTTGCCGCAATTTTAGCGTCCTGCTGGCGCAGCGAACCGGCGGCGGCGTTTCTCGGATTGGCAAACAACGGCTGCTCCGTTTCTTCGAGTAGCGCGTTTACTTTAAGGAATGTGTCGTTTGACATGAACACCTCGCCCCGAACTTCAAGATACGGAATGGGATCCTTAAGCTTGAGCGGAACGGTGCGTATTGTTTTAATATTTTCCGTCACGTCCTCGCCGACAATTCCGTCGCCTCTTGTTGAGCCTCTTACAAGCTCGCCGTTTACGTATTCTATCGACACGGAAAGGCCGTCTATCTTATGCTCCACCACATACTCCGGTTCGGGAACTACCTCCTTCACCCTTCTGTCAAAATCATATATCTCCTCTCGCGAAAACGCCTTTTGCAAACTCTGCATGGGTACCGCGTGCCTGACCTCGGCAAACGACGACGACGCCTCGCCTCCCACGCGCATCGTGGGTGAATTGGCCTTTTTAAGCTCCGGGTACTGTTCTTCGAGCCGTTCGAGCTCCGACAGGAGCGCGTCAAACTCAAAATCCGAAATCTCCGGCGCGTCGTCCACGTAATACTTGCGGTTGTGGTAGTTTATAATATCTGTAAGCTCCGCAATTCGATTTTTTGCTTTATCCATGCAATTTTCCCCTCTCCGTTTTTGCGGCTCGAAAACGTTAACTGTTTCGAATATATTATTCGAATATATTATATGTAATAAAATAATTTATAACAGCAAATTTCACACCGTATAACATACAGCCGATATAATGATATTATACCATTATATAATATTTTTGTCAAACCCTTCTTCACCTCATTTTTCACGTATAAATGCCTCCGCATAAGGTTGCTGTGTATTGTTATCCCATATAAATACCTTGAATTTGCCGCTCCCATATGGAAAAACTCCCGAAACGGCGTTTCCGCCATTGTTTGTGACTTTTCTCATCTGCGCGCTGATGAGCGCTCCGCCGTCGTCATAGACCGCAAATATCATTACTGCGTTGTTCTTTTTCTCGTAGCACAATGCTGTAACGGCAGCATAACCCGGACGCTGATTCGTCGAGCAGGACACTATTTTGTACGGATAATCATGCGGCCCGGGCGTTCCGGTGGGTTTGGGTGTGGGTGCGGGCGTGGGAGAAGGCGTAGGCGCGGGAGAAGGCGTAGGTGTCGGTGAGGGAGAATGCGTAGGCGTCGGCGTTGGAGAAGGCTCCGGTGTCGGCATGGGAGTGGGACGGATATCGGGCTTTTCGTCGGGCAGATTTGCCGTTCTCTGCGCCGTTTCACCGTTATGAACCGTTTTCACATATGCCGCATACTTCCTTGTATCGTATTTGTCGTTTGCGTCATTCACATAATAGCCTATGTGCGGCGGCTGATTATATCCCGCGTTTTGCGCCGCAACCTGCATACGGTACGCGCCGTCGTGCATGAGAGTATAGAGCTTATGCGTGGTCGGGATTGTCGTTGTGTACACAATCAGGCTCGCGTTATCCGAGCCGCGCATTACAACCTCTTCGCGCCAATCGCCGAATAAATCCGCTATAAGTCCGGCGTCGTTCTTTGTTCCGTTGTTGGTAATTCCGTTAAGCGTCAGAATACGACCGTCTTTGCCGGATATTTTAGCCGAACTTCCGCTGTTGTTTCCGCCTGTACCGTCAAACAATTCGTCGTACAAATCGCCGTTCCAGAATATGCGCTGATTTGACGAATCCGGCGAATAATTCGCGGATATTACGCTGTCACTGCCGTAAGAGGAATAAGCGCCCGCGCCCCACAGCTCGAAAAACCCGTCTGAGTAGCCTACATTTGCCATCATGCCGCGTCCCTGATCACTGTTTGAATCGACATGGAACAGCTCCTCGCCGCTTTCCGCCTTATACACCGTCATGCCGCCTAAATGCTTCTGTCCGTCATTACCCGTCGTGCTGCCCGTTATGGAGCTGCCGCCGTAATCCTCATGAACGCTGAAATACTCCATGCCGTCATGCGTCGGGTCGTAATCGGCAAGATGCAGCGCGTCGCCGTGGCCGCGCCCG
Source organism: uncultured Clostridia bacterium (assembly GCA_947628515.1). Taxonomy (GTDB): domain Bacteria; phylum Bacillota; class Clostridia; order UBA1381; family UBA1381; genus Ornithomonoglobus. The sequence goes on from CANRAG010000044.1 coordinate 4,376, forward strand.
CTGCACCACAGAACCGATAAATCGTTATCGAGCGCGAGCGAGCCGCATATTATCTCGTCGCAGCCGTCGCCGTCCACGTCGCCCACGGTCAGATTGTGGTTTCCGTTTCCGGCATACCGAAAATTGCCGCCCGTTGACGTGTCAAAATCGGCAACCTGTTTTAATTTCTTGTTTTCAAGGTTATACGCCGTAACAGTAGTTTTCGCATAATATCCCCGCCACGCGAGCATTGACGGCGTTTTGCCGTCAAGATACGCCACGCCCGCAAGATAACGCTCCGAACGATTGCCCCAGTTATCGCCCCATTCGGTCACCGTGCCGCGCGGGTGCGGATAGTACACGGTATCGAGCGCCGCGCCGGTGTCGCCCTGAAATATCGTGTAAAACTCCGGACCGGACATAACCCGTCCGCCCGTGTCATTTACGCCGTATTCACTATGACGGTAATCGGCGGTATTATCGGTGCTTTTGATTTCCGCCGCCATCGACGCGGCGGAAACATAATTTCCCTTTCCGTCCATTGAGCCGGGCGCTGTTTTCATCGCAAGCTCCGCTTTTCCGTCAAGGTCGAAATCATACGCGGCAATCTGCGTAAAATGCGCGCCGGCGTTTATATTTTTACCCAAATCAATACGCCACAGCTTTCGGCTGTCAGTTTTGTAGCAGTCAATATACACATTTCCCGTATACCGCGCGGGCTTACCGCTGTCAAACGAGTTGGACGGCTCCCATTTTACAATAAGCTCATATTCTCCGTCGCCGTCCACATCTGACGGGATGACGTCATTTGGCGAATACGTGTATTCCAAACCGTCGTCAAGACCGATTCCGCCCGCCGGACGGTCGAGTGAAATGGTTTTGTACTGCTTAGCTTGCGTCAAAACCGCCTTTCCCGCCGCGCGGCTTTCGCCTGTCGGTACGACCGTGTACGAACTGCCCGCTGCCAAATCGGTGTAGTTTGTCGCGTCAACCGCCTCGGCTATCTTGGTTTCGCCTCGGTACACGTCAAATTTTGTGTCGTAGTTTTCCGTTCCCAAAAGCCGCCACGATAAAAACACTCCGCCGCTGATTTTAACAGCCACCGTGCCCCGGTCAAGATATTCCATCTGGCGCGCGTCCGAAGCTGCCGATACGGGAATAATCTCCGAAACGAGCGCCGCGGCAAGGCACGCGCAAATTTTACTTCTTTTTATTCTCATTACAATGAACCCCTTCCGAAAAATGTTCTCATATATAACACGTTTCAAAACTGGAAATGGTTTCATCGTTTTGAAATTTTTAAGAAAACCTATCTTACCTACGTATTTTAATCGCTAAAAAAGCGATCCGCCGTATTTACGGCAGACCGCTTTTTTGAAATCATCCAATCTTATTCGATTGTAGAACCCGATATTTTATTTATAAATATCAATGCCATGTTCTCATTTTTAATAGTTTTCGCAGTGTACCTCAAAATAAGACTGCGGATGCGCGCAGGTCGGGCAGACTTCGGGAGCCTTTTCCCCTACTACGATATGTCCGCAGTTGCGGCACTCCCATACCTTTACATCGCTCTTTTCAAATACCTGTGACATTTCCACATTCTTAAGCAGAGCGCGGTATCTTTCCTCATGATGCTTTTCGATTGCCGCAACAAGCCTGAACTTCTTTGCAAGCTCGGTAAATCCTTCCTCGTCCGCTGTTTTGGCAAAACCCTCGTACATATCCGTCCATTCATAGTTTTCACCGTCAGCGGCGGCGGCAAGATTTTCGGCAGTGGTTCCTATGCCGTTTAATTCCTTAAACCAAAGCTTCGCATGCTCCTTCTCGTTGTCGGCAGTCTTTAAAAACAGTGCCGCAATCTGCTCAAAGCCATCCTTCTTTGCCTTTGACGCGAAATATGTATACTTATTCCTCGCCTGCGATTCGCCCGCAAAAGCGGCCTCTAAGTTCTTTTCCGTCCTGGTTCCCGCGTATTTGTTTGTTGCCATAGTTTTCTCCTCCTTTGAGTCTTGGTTTATAGCTTAATTATATATCATCAAGCCATAAATGTCAATACAGAGCGTCAAATTTCCAAACCTTGCAGTCTATCGTTCGGCAAACCGGTATACAACCGCCCTTGCCCCCGTATCTCTGTCCGCCTGCGCATATATGCCTATAACAGTTCCCGTAAAGCAGCGCGACGCTGTTTCCGGAGTAAGAAATTTTGCAAGAGCTTTGCCGGCAGTCTCCGTTTTGCCGTTTGCGGAATAGGTAAATTCGTAGTTTTCGCGGCTGCACCTGATTGCAAATTTTATTCTGCCGCCCGGCGCCTTTGAGCGAAATATTTCCTGTACGAAGTCCTCCGCCTGCGTTGTTACTACCACATAATCCTCTCCCATATCGCGTCTTTTGCCGATACGGTAATTATACAGCGGTGTAAGATACGCCGCTATTCCCGCCTCGTCCCCGTCTTGCATCGGCTCAAAGTCGAGTTCCGCCTCAAATTCACACTCAAACTCCTTTTGCCGTATTGCCGCGAATACGGGCACGCCATCGCTGTTATTAATCTTTACGGTTGAGGGTTTAAGAATAAGCGTCCCGCCGCCGCGCCGTATGTTTTGGTCTCTGCGGTTCTTTACAAAAATCCAATCAGGCTCCCATTTATCGGCTTTAAAATCAAAAACCGGTTTCTTTTCCGCACGGTACGCGGTAATATGCCCAACATCATTCTCTATATAAGCTCTTTTCCCTACGGCCACGGGCCAGCCGTCAATCCAGTTAACCGGCGTAAGAAAGGTTTCCCTTCCCAGAGGTGACTTGCCGCTTGTATACGGTCTTGTACCCAGATGCGCCATCCACCACGCGCCGTTGCCGTCCTCAAACAAATCCGCGTGACCGCAGCAGCCCGCCTGCTTTGTCGTATCGTTGCGATTTGTGAGAACGGGATTATACGGACAATTTTCATACGGTCCCCAAATGCTTCGGCTTCGCGCCGCAATCTCATGATGCCCCGCGCCCGTGCCGCCCTCCGCCGCAAGGATATAGTACATGTCGCCGATGCGGTAAATATGCGGCGCTTCGAGCCATCCGCCGCCCGCGCCCGTCCATACGCGCCTTATCTCGCCCTTCACCCTGCCGGTAAGAGGGTTCATTTCCGCTACGGAAATACCCTCCGTCCCGTCATGACGGTCACGGCTTCCGCAATCATTTGCGCAGTAGTACATTTTGCCGTTGTGAAACAACATTGACGGATCTATGCCGTCCATATCACAGAAAACAGCATCGGACCATTGTCCGTATGGGTTACCTGTGTGTATAATAAAGTTCCCGACTCCGTCGAAGGTTGCGGTGATATAAAAAAGCGTTCCGTCAAATCTGATTGTCGGCGCCCATATTCCGCCTGACGCTTTCGCCTTTGCCATAGGAAGCTGCTCAAAACGCGATACGGCGTTTGAAATATGCTCCCAGTTTACAAGGTCTTTACTGTGGTAAACGGGAATGCCCGGAAAATATTCAAATGTGCTTGTCACAAGGTAATAATCCGCGCCCACTCTGCATATGCTCGGATCCGGATTAAACCCGCCGATTATAGGATTTTTATATCCCATTGGTTCGTCCCTCCCTTACTCGATACAGCCGCCGGTTAAAATCAAAGCTTTTTTAACAAAACCGAGAACGACGAGAAATCCTCTCTTGCGTATTCCGGTTCAAGCCCGATATACATAAGCTCGTCGCCGCCGTATATCCTGCCGCATGCAGTGTCGATATACGACGCGGACGCGTCAAGGCCCTTAAGCATTACCCGTCTGTCCCGCGAATTTGCCACGGATAGAATACGGCACGAGAACACAAACGCCTCCGACTTGTCCTTTGACACCGTTTCCCAACCGCAATAGTTTGTCTCATACGGACTTTGCAGACGGTAGAAATCACCCGCGCGCATAAGCGTTCTCAATTCCTTATACCTTGCCACCTGCGCCTTTACCGTTTCAAAATCCGCGTCGCTCATTTGGGTAATGTCAAGCTCATATCCGAACGCGCCCATATACGCGGTTTCCGCCCTTGTCTTCAGCGAGGTAACTCGCCCGTTCTGATGATTTGGAACAGCGGTAACATGCGCCGATATTGACGATACGGGATAGCCCATAGAGGTCGAATACTGTATCTTTAGCCTTGCCGCCGCGTCGGAATTGTCGCTTGTCCATATCTGCGGCATGTACGCGAGCACTCCGGCGTCGAAGCGTCCGCCGCCGCCGGAACAGCCCTCAAAGAGAATATCGGGAAACGCGGATGTTATCGCGTCCATTATCTTGTAGAAGCCCAGCGTGTATTTGTGGTTATACCCCTTATACGGCATATCCGTCATGGGTCTGTTCATATCCCACTTTATATACTCTATATTCGCGCTGCCCAATATGTTGCATATGGACTTTATTATATAATCGCACACCTCGTCACGGCTTAAATCAAGTATGAGCTGGTTTCGGCTCAGAGCGGGCGCTCTGCCCGGAACCGATATAGCCCAGTCCGGATGCGCGCGGTAGAGGTCGGAATCGGGATTTACCATTTCCGGCTCAATCCATAATCCGAACTTCATACCTATATCGTTTATACGCTTTGCAAGCCCGCTTATACCCGACGGCAGCTTGGCGCGGTTTTCGTACCAGTCACCCAAACCGCTGAAATCATCATTTCGTTTTCCAAACCAGCCGTCGTCAAGCACGAACAGTTCAATGCCCGCCTCCTTCGCTCTTTTCGCTATTTGAATAAGCTTTTCCTCGGTAAAATCGAAATACGTCGCCTCCCAGTTATTTATAAGAACAGGCCTGTCCTTATGCTGCCATTTGCTTCGGCAAAGATTGTTTCCGAACACATCATGCAGAGCTCTTGAAACGCCGCCGATACCCTTATCGCTGTATGAGAGAACAGACTGCGGAGTTTGGAAGCCTTCGCCCGGCTTAAGCTTCGCGCCGAACATAAACGGATTTATTCCCTGCATAACTCTTATGCTCCCGTACTGGTCGCACTCGACTGTTGACGAGTGGTTTCCGCTGTACACGAGCGTCAGGCCGTACACGCTTCCCTCATTCTCGTCCGCATTACGCGCCGCGAGCATAATAAACGGATTTATAACGTGTCCGCTCCCGCCGCGCTCGTTTGAAATATCGGTCCTGGTTCCCTGCGTGACCGGAGTACGGAAATATTCCCTTTCCCGCGCCCAGCCGCCCGAAAAGTGGATTAAATCATAATCGCCCGCGCCCATATCGAGGCACGCGCTGTAGGCTCTTTCAACCTCTATATCCGTATCCGACATGTTTATAATCTCAACGCTTCTTGCTATAATATCATACTCGTCAAAAACAGTGTACGACAAAACCGCGCGTATCCCCGCGATTTTGTCTTCAAGCGTCAATTCTATAGTCACCGCGGACTTGTCCCCCACAAACAGCGACGGCATTCCTTTCAGCGCCGGAGCATAGCCGTTTCTTATTTCGTACCCCTTATATTTAAGCTGGGCGATACTGTTTCCGCTGCCGTTTACCACTGAATACGCCGGAGCTTTAAGGTCGAGATGCCCGTAGGACGGGTATTCCTGCGCCGACATTTCGAGCGTTTCGTCATCTTCATCATATGCCGCCCAGACCGACCGGTTTTTCCTTATCTCCGAATAATCCCTGTCGGCAAGCTTTTTCCCGTAATGCACATGCAAAAGATTTCCGCACTCGTCCACAGCCATTATATAGCTTACGTTTCTTCCCATAAGATGAAATGTGTTATTGTTCTTTATTATCATAATATCACATGCCTTTCTTTCACCCTAAACCAAAAAAGCACTGCCTGAGTGCTTTCCGGTTGGAGAGGAGAGTATATGGGAGGGTTTCCGACAAATTTAGATTTATGAATCTTTAGGGAGAGAAATAGAGAGGGACGGAAACCCCTGCCCGTATACCATTATAATGAATTTCAAAAAATTCTAAAGAGCGCCGCCTCTGTATAAGTCACTCTTTACAGTACCATATTAACATATTTATAAATATTTGTAAAGTTAATTATTTTACAATTTTCTTTGTTTATTTATTATTCCACTTTGAAATGTGTTACAAGATTTTGATATTCGTCCTCCGTAATCGGAACTACGGTTCCGTGGCGGAACATATCCGGCGTTTTGAAGCCGGACTGCGGAGTTAGCACACCGCTTGATAAATCATCGGTTAAAAACGGCCGGTAGCCGCCGTCAGTCGCGAACGCATCCATTAAGACGCACCACTTATCCTCGCCGTTCATCTTATACGCCGTAGGACCTTCGTAGCCCGTTACGCCCTTCATGGAAAAGCTTTCGATTTCCGTAAACTCGCCCTCGGCGTCGTCGGACACTTCGAGATATATCGAAGCCTCGTCATGATTTTTGGTGAACCGGTAGTATTTGCCGCCCGCCTTTATGATTGACGTATCTATTACGCTGAACTCGCGGTCTATATATATCCCGGGTTCCGAGAAGGTGATAAAATCCTTAGTGTGCGAAATGAATATCCTCTGCTTTTCGTGGTTGTCAAAGCCGCTGCGCGACGACCAGTAAACAATGTAGTCGCCCGTTTTATCATTATATATACATTCCGGCGCCCATACGCAGCCCGCGTCGTCGGGCATTACCTGTACCATGCGCTGCTCGCTCCAGTGGATTAAGTCCTCAGACTCCCATACCATAAGCGACGAGGAACCTTCCCGCTGGCAGCGATACCAGCCCTCTTTTGTCTCGCCCCATTTGCCGTAGATATATAAATCCGTGGCGATGAGAAAGAATTTCTTCCCGTCATGCGAGCGCATTATGTGCGGATCGCGCACGCCGCCCTCGCCCAGTACGCTTCTTAAAACCGGCTTTCCGCCGTTTAGGTTCCGCCACTCGTATCCGTCGCGGGAAACGGCAAAATATATCTGCTCGTCGTCCGCCGTTTTCTGCGCGCCCTTAAAGTGCGCGAATAAATATGCCGTTGTCTCCATTGCCATTACCTCACTATACTTTTCATTCCGTCCCATACAAACGCCCTTTCCGCGTCGGGCGCGTCAATGGATATATCCGTTCTGCCCGGCTTGGCGGCGACTGTTTTTGCGTATATATTCTTTAGAGAGCCGTCCCCGTTATAGCTTGCCGCATACAGCGTTATATCCGCTTGCGCGCCGGTATTGTTCACAACCTCCGTATACGCCTGTCCGCCGCCGATAACGGGCGCGCAGGCGTAAAGTCCCGCCGCTTTCAGCACGAGCGTTGAGCTTGCCTCCGCCGTCATTACGCTGCCGCCGCTGTGCCAGTATCCTCCGCTGTAGCTGTATATGTCACCCGTTACCAAATCAGTATACGAAGCGTTGCGGTCCAGTCCCGCCGTTTCCTCAAAATCCGCCGCGGAAAAGCTTCTGTCGGCATAGCTGTTCATTATAACGGTATAGTCGCCGTAGCGGCAGGTCATAAGCGCCTGCATATACCCGTCCGTATCCTTTACGGGCGTCCAGTCGGCATAGCCGTCCGTTGTCATTTCCGCATAGCCGTACCGGTCATATCGGTCGTTTACCGCATGAACGCGGCAAAGGTTATTCGCTTTTATCCTCTGTTTGTCCTTTTCAAACTCCGTGTTATATACCCCTATCGTATACACCGGATTGCGCCAGTTAAGCGCCATATAGATGCGCTCGCCGTTATCCTTTATCACCACATTTCTCGCCATCTCGTCCGACCACGCGAAGCTTTGGCGGACGTCGTCCTCCATGGCAAAATTATAGCTTTTAATATCCCTGTCCCGCACCGCGCGAAGTATTTCGTCAAAGCTTTTGTACAAATTCGCCGCGTCAAGCACATTATCCTCAAAATGCGCGTTTGACGGGTTCAAATCTCCGCCGCCGTCAAGAAGCGACGCTATATCCCGCTGCTCGATATAGTTCGCTATTATCTTGAGTGCGGTGTCGTTATTCATCGTGAGCGCGCTGTATATATCAATTGGATAGCGTTCCGTTCCCGGATAGTATACGTTACGGTTGGATATAATGCCCTCCGTGTACTCCTGCGGCACAAACTCTCCGTTTGCAAGCTTTTTGCCGGTGAAATAGTACATATCTATAGTATCGTAAAGGTTCTTTAAATAGCGGTTATATGTATAACCGTAGCTTTCGCTGCCTATCTCGGCAAGCTGCGACGCCTCAACAATCGCGTTCGAGCCGTAATCGCCCGAATATCCGCCCTGGATTGCCCCGAAGTTTTCAAGTATCGTATACTTTGGCGATACCCACTTGCACGAGGTCACAAGATTATCCGCAAGCCCGAAGCAGCGGTCAAGCACCGCGCCCGCCGCGGTCTTTTTAAGCCCCGTTCCGCCGAGCTTCACAATAGCTGTATCGAAGCGCAGCGCGGCTATGGAATTTGCCATATCCTGATTTGGCGCGTGGCCGTAGCCGCCCTCAAGCGAAATCAGATAATCCCTCGCTCCGGTCATCATCTCAAGCCATGCCGTCCTTCGCTCCTTATCCGCCGCTCCGTCCGCGTCGCTGTCTATAAGCTCGCCAAGCCTCGCGTCGCCGATGTACGGGCAGACCTCTATTACGGCCTTAGCCGCGCTCCTAAGCCCGAAGCCTGTCAGATTGTTTCCGCCCGCGTCCGCTCTTTTCGGGCCGCCTATCCATGTATTGGAAAAAAAGCCGCCGTTACTGCCCTGCGCGCGGCACAGAAAATCTATACCGCATATGACGCGGCTTAACATTTCCTCCTTTTCGTCGGAGGAAAGTCCAAGCTCGTCTGAGTTATTATACGAAAACGCCGCAAGCTCCAGCATATTCAACGGAGTTAAATTCTGTTTGAGCATATAATCGTCATTATAGTACCTCGATTTCCATTCATCCTCCGACTGCGGCATATTCCCGCGCCAATTCGTGCGCGTAATCATGCCCTGCATATATGATGGCGCTCCGTCGCCGTATATCTGCCAGCTCCGAAGCTGCTCTATACCGGCAAATACGCCGTCCTTTAAAGCCGCTCTCTGCGCCGCCATGCCGTCGCTGTCCGAAACGCTGTACAGATTATCCGTATTCCCGCTGTATCCGCCCGAAACCGCGCCGAACTCCGTCGGCATAAACGCGGGCGTCTGCGTCATATACACATCATAGATCCCGCGCGAAGGCTCTGTCTGGTCCTTAATCACAACATTGTTATAGCTGGCGCTGCCGCCGGTTGAATATACCCTTAAACTTACGCTTTCTTTTCCCGCCGTGTAGCATTTCGGGATTTCATAGGTCGTATAGACAAATCCTCCGTCATACTGCGGCGCTGCGCTTGCGGTGTTAAGCTCCACCCAATGTCTCCGGTCTATAACCCCCGCGTTCCTGTGCGGCCGGTGCGAGTCGTCCTCGTCCATATTACCGCTTAGAGGATTGACAACCCAAAGTATTGTATCGCCCGTATCTCCGCCCCAAAGCCTTAATGTCAGATAGTTGGTTTCATCCGGCGAGCATTTGAGATTGACCGCCATCGCTCCGTTTTTAAAAAGCGTGCGATATGTATAGCTTATCCCGTCAACTATTCTCTCCTGCGGCTCGCTCGCCCGCACAGACTCGAAGCTGTTTTCTTCCTCGCTCTTAGGCTCGCCTATATCAATTGTATCCCGAAACTCTCCGTTTCCGTTATAATAGTAGTCCGGCGCGGGCTCCGCCTTTAAGAGATAGTATACTCCGTCGGCCAATACGAGCTTATCGCCCTCAAACCATTTCGGGGTGATGACCGTGCCGTCGCCTTTAAGCCACGCCTCTGCCGAATACGACTCGCCCTCGTCCTCTATGGTCGCGTCCTTAACCGTTTCGGCAAAAAATCCGTCTATACTGTTAACGGTATTTTCAACTACCACCGGGTCGTTTTTTCCGCCCGCCGCATAGCAGTGAGCAATGATACAAGCGATGGCCGCGAGCGCGACTATAGCGCCGATTGAAATCTTATAAATATTTTTCATAGGCAGTCATCCTTTCATAACCGCTGCCGCGCTTCTCGGCATAAGCAGCGTGCTGTTTACCCTATACTGGAATATTTTTTCGCCCTCGATATCCAGCTCAACCGGATGCGAGGAATGATTTACGACTATTAAACAGTTGTCAAACTCCGCCGTTTCTATATCCCTGCCGCACGGCACGGAATGATCTATGCCGTTTTCTTTTAGAATGTCATGCAATATGTTCCGCTTCATAAGCGGCACGGGATACAGCTCGTTATTTTTCTCCGAAAGCGGCACGTGCGGAGCGATTTTTGCCGAATAGCTGTAGCCGTACGCGAAACCGAAAGAGTAAACGCTGCCCCTGCCCACTGTATTTTTCGCAACCGCGCCGCTGTTGTCGTCAAGATATTTCGCAACCGCTTCGCCGTCATACGATAGGAACACGTCGCTTTGCGGAAGCCCCTTTTCCTCATATATAAACGGGGCGTATTCACGTTTTCGTCCCTCTATTCCGAACGCGTTCTTAACAAGCTCGTCATCGGGCGACGCGATTACGATACCGCCGCATTCCGTCCATGCTCTTACCGCCGCCTCCGCCTTTGCGTTATCATCCAGGAAATAGCAGTCGTTTCGCGGTATTATAAGCGCGCGGTAGCTGTCAAGTATTCCGTCCTCAACACCTGTAATATCTATAATATCCGCGCCGTAACCTCCGTCACAGCACATCTTATACCAACCCAAAAGGTCATAGCGGCGCTCCTTATTACCCGAAACGCCCATCGGCTCGTACGCCGACATAGCGGATGGGAACAGGATTGCCACCGGACTTTTATGCCTGCCGCAAATATTGGGAACCACCCTTTTAAACCACTCGTTCGCGGCCTTTAGAGAGTTATTGAACCCGTCGCTCATGCGGTGCATAACCCCGCCGTCGTCAAGACCGCACATACCGTAGGAAGTATAGCCCGACGCGCCCGACGCGGCTATGGAGCCGACAATCTCGCACGGGGTTAGGAATTCATAAATATCGTTATATAAAAACCTGCCCCAATATATTCCGCCCGCGAACTCGCGGCCTCGGTTTGCCGCGCGCATCATGCTGTGCTGCGCGGACGAGACATACGCGTCCGCGTCGCCGTACGGCGTGACGGGAACGGTTATGAAATTGCAGCAGTCAACGTGCGGAGCGAGCTTATACAGGTCTATCCCCCTATTTGAGGTATCCCACAAATCCGCAAGCCCCACATCTGAAAGCGCGCTCGCGTCAACATTTAGAAAATAGCTCCACTGCGCCATGTCCGGCATAGTGTATATCCTGTCGCTGACAGTGTGGATACGATTTTGCATATCCTTAAAATATTCGCAAAGCTCGTATATTCTCCACTTCATATTGTCCGCCCACATTATCGCCTTAGGCGACCTTGTATCAAGCTCCTCTTTTGTATACACATCTGAATTCGGATACGCGCAGGAGTACCAGTAATCCTCCTTCGCAAGCGCCGAAAATGAGGAATGGTTCGCGTTATACGCCCTGTTAAAGGCGTCTATGGTTCCGTATCGGCTTTTTAGCCATGTAATATACCGCTCTCTGCCCTCCGCGTCAAAGCTCGGCGCGACGATAGGATCCCACATCGTACAGGTGGGCATGACCTCCCGACCGTTAATCTCCACGGTAGTCATGCCGCTATATGTTTTAAACAAGCCCCGTATGTGGTCGATCATTGAATTTTTCGCCGCGTCCGACCAGTACTTATACCAGCGCCCGTCCGTACCGTCCGGATTGGTTACCGACTCGCCGAATACGGGAGGGGAAAACCGTATGTTCGGGTACAGATTATCCGCACAGAGATAGAGCGCAAGGAAGTTATGACTAATCCCGTTGTCGCGGCATACCTTCATCATATATTCCTGCTGCGCCACATACTCGCTCGCCTCTCCGCCCGAAAAGCGTTCGCGAAAATCCTCCCACGCCTTTGAGTCGAGCTGTATGCCGTTAAAGCCCATATCGCGCAGCCTTTTAACGCTCTTGTCTATAAACTCTCTGTCGTCAAACGCGGGCTTGTAAAAATTTCCGAACCATATATTTATAAAGGGCTCTTTCGTTTTCTTCTCAATCATTGTTCAACACCATCTGCGGTTTCGCGTCTTATAAGCTTTCCGTTTCTGTACTCCTTAACCTCGGCGGAAATATCCTCGCCGTCGCCGTCAAGCTCGGATACGGTTATAACCTGCATGCGGCCGTCGTTTAACTCCACCTTGATTTGGTTGTAGCTTATAAACTCTATATCCTTAATCATCTTTTTGTCGGTGTACGGTTCAAGCACGCTCACAAAGCGCGAGCTTCGCTCATGCTTTAGCTGCGCGACAAACCGCCGCCGGCAGCTCTCGTCCCCTACAGGGTAGTCCCCGCCTATATCCGATACGAACCGCACCGCGTTAAGCTCTGTTAAATCGACCGTGATAACCGCCTCGCCGTCCTTATCAAGGACGTCGCCCGGAACGGCCTTCTTATATTCATGCTGCTCTATCTTCACCGGACCGCCGCCGTAGTCAACGCCAACGCCGTTTCCGTTGTCCACGTTATCCGTTATGTATTCCACATCGCCAAGATAAATCTTGCCGCCGTCGGACGTTACAAAATACGGGTCGCCCCAGAATACAGAGCCTACCGTATCGCGCGTTAAGCCGTGCTCGTTCATGCCGTTCTCCGTTCTCACGCGCAGTCTAAGCTGTTTCCTGTCCGTAATGTCCTCGTCGATATGGTCTTTGCCGAACATCCACGAGCCGAACCTGCCCTCGGCGATAACGTCTCCGTCTGCCTCAACCGCCCAGAACAGCCGCTTTGAGGTGGGCATGAACTCCGGATCGCAGCCTACAACGATTTCATTCGCCGTTTTTTGCAGGAAATATAAATCGGTATTCAGCACACCCGGCACGTTATGTCCGCTCCTGAACCGCGCGGGAAGCCACGGCGCTTTTCCGGAAATATCCTCGCCGTACTCATATGTGAACGAAAGCTTCGTGATCCCGTTTTCCTTATAGTGGTCAACCTCCGTTATAAACTGCGCGCTCGACAGCGGGTCGTCGGTTAGTTTATCCGTATGCCGCATAAGCTCGATACTGCCGTTTTCCACCGACCTAAGCCCCGGCAGATGATATATGCAGTGATAGTCGTGTTCCCTGTCGCCTCTTATATAGTCAAAGCACACCACATAATCATCCGTAAGCACAGCAAGCCTTCTCTGCATAACCGGCTCCGTGAAATCGCTGCGTCTTGTGTACGGCGGATGATTTTCCGGCACGGGAACATATCTGCCCTCAACCCACGTCCTGTTTTCAAACGTGGTTTCGTTATTCATGACGCGCCATCCGCCGTAGGGCGGATTAGACCATTTCGCGCAAGTCTCTATGCAGGCGGCGTGAAAAAGCTTATCCGAATGGAACAGCACAACGCGGCTGTCTGACGGGTCCTGAAGCTTTAAATCAACCGTAACCATGTTATGCGTTATGGAGTTCTGGACAAAGAACTTATACATAAAGGTTCCGTACGCGTACCATACATTCTCCGGATTAAACAGCGCCTTTCCGTAACGGCTTACCGCGTTTAGGGCGCAGCGGTCATAGTGCCCGTGCGCTCCGCCGTGCGAGCCGTATTTAAGACCTATTTCAAACTGTTCCTCGTCGCTTCTGTTTTCGGTATTGGTTCTTAACAGCGCAATTCCGCCGTTGTCGAAATGATACGATTTATGTATGGTTTCCGACTCCGCCTTAGGCAGCTCTCCAACTCCGTGCAGCAGATCCCTGTATACATCCGGTCCGGCATTGTTTATAATCGCCGCGTACTCCGGCTTTCTGTATATCGCGTACGCTATGTCATATCGCGAGTCGAACGCGACCGGCGAAGCGCCCTGGAATATCTCCTCGGCGCTGTCGTTAACGCCCTGAACAACGCTTCTGTAGTTTGCCATGGCGACAAGGCTGTCCCACAGATCCTCTATACTTCTGTAGTTTTTCGTATTCTTGCCGTAGATGTCCCACGAAAGCCCGTCAACGTGCTTGCTTTTAAAATGCACCTTGTTTGAATAATTCGCCGGAACCCACCAGTTTGCGATATTTATACCCCACGGCCGCAGCGCGAGCGTGTACTCGCCAAACAGTCCCGCAACCATCTGATTATACCCGATTGTGCACTCGCACCACCAGCCGTCGGAGTACACTCCGGCCTTTAAGTGGTCCATCGCTCCGCCCGTGCCGAACACAAATCTCTCTATCTTCTCCCTGTCCTGCAAGTCCATTGCGCAGTACAGTGCTCCGGCAATCTCCGCAAGCGACCAGTTGGAAATGCCGCCGTCGGCAAGCGCCCAGTCGATGAAGTCTATGAAAAGGCGGAAGGTGTAATGTATGTCCTGATGTCCGCTCGGCGATATAACGCCGGTGTCATGGATAAGATCGTACGCCATGGCGCAGCTTTTGAAGAACTCGCCCTCGTGCACAAGCTGCTGGTCGCACGCCTTGAACCTCGCCGGGTATCCCGACTCCCTGTCGCATACGAGCCGTAAAAAGTCCGCCGCCTTTTCCGCAAACTCGCGTCTGCCCGTGAGCTTCCATGCGATTGCGGCATTATAGCACTTATGCGCGTTTACCGTCTGGAACATTCCGCGGTTTATGTTTCCTATGTCGGGAACCTCCCATTCCTCCGCGCGGCTTATATATGTATCGGCAATCTTTTTTGCCCACTCATATTTTTCTATCTTCTCCTTTACCTCGTCCCAGCCCTTTTCGGTGTTGGAGATATACGGATGCTTCATATGCCGAACGCTGTAAAATTCAAGCTTTTGCCCCTGTGAGCCGTCGCCGTTTGGCAGCACGTTTATAACGTGCTTTTCAAAGCCGCCCTCGACAATCCTGTCGCTCATCTGCACCTTCATATAGCAAATCTTTTCCTCGAACGGGTGCAAAATCACCTCGTCGGTCGTGATATACGGCTTTAAAACCTCATAGCCGGTCTTTTCAAAGTTGAAGGTTATGGCCTGCTTGATGTCAAGACAGTTTACAATCTGCAGCTTATACCGTATAGTTTCGCCCGGCTCCGCCGACTTCGACATTACGTGCGCATGGGCGTAAACGCCCTTGCCCTTTAACGCCTTTAAGTTTTTCACCTCGCGGCTTATCTCAATCGAGCGCATAAACTTCCATCGCGCCGGCATTGACGAGATTAAATCGAACTGACTGAGCGGCGCGACTATCTTCACCCATCCGTCGCCGCATATGGTCGCCTTCCATGTGTAGTAGTCGAGGACCTCCTCGGCGTTTATCTCGCCGAAGTCGAGCAATCCGACCTTCACCTCAATTTCCGCCTTGCCGTGCACCTCTGTTTCAAACGAGAACCCGTACCAGCCGAACAGGTCTATTGTATATTTGTTTTCGGGGATAAGACCGACGTCGCACCAATTGTTTCCCTCCGGCGTGCCGGGAAAAACATATTTGCCGCCGACTCTGTCCCAATCATCCATATTAATAATAAATTCTGACAAAACTTGTTCACCTCATGTCGTATTAATGCTATTTGCTGATTTTATTATACAACAGTACGGATATATCTTCAACTTTGATAATTAACACAATATAAAAACAAACACCGCCTTAATGTGGTTTCGGTAAAAAGATATTGACTAAACACGGCGGATACGGTATAATATAGTTATGAATGTCGGAGGAGGCTATGCACTATGGAGTTATTATCGCCAAAGATTGATGTAGTATTTAAGATGTTATTCAGCGCGGCGGACAACAAGGATATTCTTACGGATTTTCTCGCATCGGTGCTCGATGTTGAAAATGATGATATAAAGGAGCTTCATGTTGTTAACAGTGAGATGCTGCCGGAATCGGTCGATGCAGAAATATTCGAGATTGGATATAGCAATGGAGCTGCGAGACAGAAAAATTAATGTCGAAATGCAGGTCAGAAAGCTAAGCGACTTCCGCGAGCGGGTACTGTTCTACTGGTCAAAGCTGTACGCGAAAGACTTGCAGGAGGGTCAATCGTATAAAGATTTAAAGCAAACAATATCCATAAATATTCTCGACTACAAGATGTTTGACTGCGAGACATGTCATTCTATATTTATGCTGAAGGAAACAAGCCGCGGCGAGCTGCTTACCGACAAATGCAGATTTGATTTTCTGGAGCTGCCTAAAGTAGACAGTGACAGCAAGCAGATAAAACGGCTCCGACGGTGGCTGAAATTTTTGAATTTAAAGAGCGAGGAGGATGCGGACATGATTACACGGGCAGACGACCGGATAATGAACAAAGCGGTATTCTTATTAAAAAAGATGAGCGCGGACGACAAGCTGCGCGAAATAGCGCGCATAAGAGAGCGAGCTTTGCATGACGAAGCGTCCTACATTGCGGACGCAACGGAGAAAGGCATAGCTATCGGCGTGGAAAAAGGTGTATCAGGTATATTAAAAACGCTAAAAGCTTTAGGAGCGGATGAAGAGTTACTCAAAAGAGCGCAAAATGAATATACCAACAAAGAGTAGAACTGTGAATAAAGCGCGGCAATAATTTTGCCGCGTTTTGTGTTTTGGAAAAACAAAACGCGCCGTACACGTTTCTGAAATCGTGTACGGCCCTTGCGTCCGGTATAATCCGGTTTAAGCATTGAGAGCCTCCATCAAATCGGCAACGCTATCAAACGGCCCATACATATCCGCTCCCTTTTCTGCCGCTTCCATCGCTTCATAGGTAACAGTGTTCGGTTCATCCACTTTGACCTCAAAGGGAAGTCCGTGACACCTAAGTGCCTGACGGTAAAAAATACCCGTTGCCGTACTCAAATCCATTCCGAGGGACTTAAAGAGAGCTGCCGCCTGTGCTTTCAGCTCCG
>CANRAG010000045.1 GCA_947628515.1 uncultured Clostridia bacterium
ATTTGTCATCCACATACGCCTTTGCATTGCCCTCCGCCGCCGCGCCCTTTTGCAATGCCGCCTTAATATCCTCGGCAGGCATTTCAAGGTCGTACACGTCATACGCATCGACATAAGTGTTTGTCGTCATACCCATAGCTCCGCCTCCTTATCCATACCTACAAATACTACTCTGTTTGTACCCATATAAATCCTCCAATCAAAAAATGACCTCTGTGTTGGAGGTCAAAGATAAACTCATTGTGCAAGCCGTTCCGATACTATACGATATACTGTCTATAACATACACGCCGTCGTTTATGCCCGCGCTCGGAAAGTTTAAGCACACCGCCTGATTAACGTCCAGAAACGGCAGATACCCCGTCGTCAAAGACACCGACAGCAAGCCGCGGCTCTGGTCAACCATCTCTTTCATACTCTGTTCAAGACAAAGCGTGTCCGAATACAAATGCGT
This sequence comes from uncultured Clostridia bacterium, assembly GCA_947628515.1. GTDB lineage: Bacteria > Bacillota > Clostridia > UBA1381 > UBA1381 > Ornithomonoglobus. The sequence continues at coordinate 455 of CANRAG010000045.1, forward strand.
ATTGTTATTGACTTTAGGCGTTATGGGGCAGTCTATCGTGTTATACAACGAGCGGCGATTACGGTTTTCCGCAACCGCGCTGAACTGATACCCGTTCACTATATTACCCTTTGTGATAATCTTGTTGTAATACCTGCTCCGGTTATACCGCAGAGTAGGCGATGAGCAATCGGCGTCGCCCTCGGTAAAGCGCCACACCACGGGGAAGTTATTGTTCATAAACTCGGATATATTGCTCGCCACATTACAACAGCCCTTAGCGTCATAATACACATCGCAAGATATTGTAGCGGCCATACTCTGAAGATTTTCCGACTTGTTCTGTCCCGCGTCCTGCTTAATCGTATAATATGTGGTTGTGTCCATATATTCGTTATCGAACCTGAGCGGCTTTTCATCCCACATCTTACCCGTGTTATCATCCTCATGAATAATCGAATCGAACGCCTGCCGCATCGGTATACCGGCGGGGATTATGGTCTTAAACTGCGTGCTCCCGTAAACGCTGCCGTCCCACAGTCCCCATTTATCACAGAGCGTGAGCGAAACGGTACGTCTGCTGCCGTCAGCGGCATGTGACGGCTCCTGTAAAAGGAACACGCCCTGCCTTTGCCAATACAGCGTGTCGCCTATGACAACGCCGCAATCGAGTCTGAACCTCATCCCGTGCCATAACGTGTTTCGAGCGCCGTAAATCCAGTGCCCGTCCGCGTTTGAGAGCGTCATGCTCATGGTTCGCCTCTGTCCGGTTTGATACGATATATTCAAATTAGCGTCTATTACGTCGCAGCTTATCTCATAATCCACCGTCTCGTCGTCGTGCAAAACGAACACCCTGAACACGGGAATGACGGACGTGCCCTTGAAATACCGCACCAGAATATCCATATCCAACGACAGCAGCGAATTAAAATACACCTCATGCTCGACGCGTGCTATATATTCATTATGGGTATTCTCATACACATACCCGCCGTCATATATATTCATGCCACCGCCTCCTATGCCGACGTATAGAGCGCGTCAGGCTCGGATGATGCCAGATAATACGGCTCGGAGCTTTGAATATATGTACCCCTCATGGGATTGAACGGCAGCACCGCAGCGTATATCTTAATAATATCCAAATCCGATTTCTGTCTCCAATTGAACCTTGCCGTCGCGGGCGAACCCGCGGCGTCCATATATTCCACGGTCGGGTTGGTCTCAAAGTTCCCGGGCAGTATCAAGCCCCGCGCGTCGATAAGACATTTCAAATCGGCGCTGCCCGAAAACTCCTTCCACGACACCAGCATATCGTATGTGTCCGTAATCTCACCGCCCGACTTGCAGTCCAAATACCCCAGCATACCGCTTATGGATTTGGTGATATATTTTCTGTTCCCAACAGTCTCCTGATTATACCGGTTAAACGTGTCGTAAAAATTCTTATCCGTGTTATACGTAAACCCCGTATCCTCAAGATTCATATACAGCCGCCACACCTCGTCAGCTTTGACCTCGTATATATCATCGCCTATCATATTCAGCCCGACCACCTTGTCAATGCCCGTCTCAAACATAACCGGCTCCGACACGGCGGGAGCGGCCGTTACTTCCTTCCCGTCCTTTAGTATAACGGGGTACACATAATATGTGTACTTGCAGTTATCCCCAACGATAAAGTCCTCGATAACATGATTGTCGCTCTCGGCGCTCTCGGCCACCCGCATCTCTGCCGTATCGGTGCGAAGATTGGCTATTTCATACATCGCGCCCGACTCCCCGAGCATCTTATATACGCGGTATCCCACAACATTCGTACCGTTTGCCGCTCTACCAGTCCAGTCTACCACCACACTGTTATGCGGCGCATAATACGCGGCGCTGACCGTTAAGCCCAAATCCTCCGCGTCAAACTTAGTCCGGAAGAACACCGTTCTTTCAAAGACGCGGCTGTTGTTATCTATGAGATTAATGCATATCTTATACCGTCTCCCGTCAAACAGCCTGTCATATGTTATTTTCAAATCCTGATTATACAGATTGCCCGAATAGTAGTCGAGTGTATAGTCCTTGTCATTCTCATCGCAGCGATACACCTTATATGAATAGTAGTTAATGCCCACGCCCTGAGCCTGATTGTATTCGACCGACAGATCGACGGAGCTGTGCATAAGCGTTTGTGCGCCGTCGCCTATCTCTTTACCCTCGTCGTCGGTTATGCGTATTGCGGGCTCATCGTAAAGCATGAAATATCCCCAGCCGCTGTCAATATAGTTAGTGCGTATGTTATACGTCTCGCCGCCAAACTCCGTCGCCGCGCTGCCAAGCGATATGATCGCGGAATTGGTCTTTGTTTTAACGTCATCGGAATTGAGCACCGCATAGCCGCCGAGCGGATTGCCGTACACGTCAAAGCACGCGCCGTCCTTGCTCGAATCGTAAACCAGCCCGCTGTTTTTATTGTCGGTCAGGCTTTCGTATTGGTACGGATACAGTCTGTACTTAGAAATCGGCAGCACATACCCTCCCACGTCAATTCGGTAATGTATATTGGCGTCGGTGTTTTTCATCACGTTATAAATCGTATTCCTGACGTCGCCAAACGCGGAATAGTAATCACCATTCTTATCGCTGGGCAGGACGGTATTGTTAACCTCCACAACCTCATCATATATATTAATATGCGGGAAAATCCTGAGCGCGTACCCGACGGTGTTGTTATCCTTCTTATCCGTGTCATACACCTGAGTTACAGAGTCCACGGAGCCGTACCCGATTATCTGTGACGGATTATATGTATCCGATGCGCCCGATTGGGCGAAGGAGCCCTTCTCGTACAGCCTTAGCTTCCACGAATAGCTTTTGCCCACGCGCAGCACGTCTGACAACTCCGCGTCCGTCATCTTCTCAATCACGGCGCTGTGGGCGGATAGGTACATCCTCGGGGTTTGCCTGTAGAAATAGCCGTTATTAATCCCGCTGAGCGCCGCGCCGTCAAGCTCCAGTCTTATCTCCGTCGTGTATCTGCCTCGTATTACGCGGGGCGCATATGAGGCGTTAGATTTATCTCCGAAAAAGAAATGGTAGTACCTGTCCTTATCCCATAGGATAAGCATAACGTATGCCCGCTCACTGCCGTCGCTTGCGGTAAATGTTTCGATGCTTCCGCCCGATTGTATTTGACATGAGAGCGTAAGCCCCTTATCGTAGAGCGGCACAGCCGTTATAGATAGGGAATCGGCGTCGAAGAACTCGTTTTTATTTCTTACCCGCGCGTCGTAATATGCGATTCTTAAATACGCGGCATTAGCGGGCGCGGCCTCGACCTGTTTCTTGTCTCTCGTAAAATGCCCTATATACTTTCTGTTCCCGTCATACCATACCCCGTACAGCGGGTCATCTCTTATACCCGCCGAATAATACGTGCTTTGTATGCGATAATTCTGCGAGCCGCGCACGGCGATAAAATCCGTGACATACCTGCGTCCGTGCTCGTCGCTGGTTATATCCCTTGCAATCTGCCCATCCGTCGTAAGTACCGCGCTGTTCGCGCAGTTGCGCTTGGTAAAAATATTAACGGTATCGTTTAAGCACCGCCCGAAGCTTACGGCCTCGTTATCGGGATACAGTCCTGTCGGTTTGCTTATCATCTCTCATCACCCCTCTTTCCGTATTGCAGTCACAGTTTGTGCAGCACATAGAACTGCACTCCGTCATAGGTGCAGATTTTGCACCATTTATCGGCGGGGGATAATATCCCCACCGTAGCGTTTGATATGTCCGTATAATCGTCATCGTTATATCTTACCCGTATATATGTCGGAACGGCGCGGGTTACACTATACGTTTCCTCGCCAACCGTTACGGAGCCGACCTCGGCAGGCGCCGTGTTCATGGACACGATCTCCGCGTTATACGCCTTTAATATATCCTGTCCGTCGGCGACGCGCTTGTTCACACATTCATCCACGATATTGCGTATAGCGAACAAATACCTCTGCGCCGTATCCGGAGATACCCTCCCTTTATCGCTGTCCGTCCCACTCTCGTAAGACTGCGCGGGGAGGGAGTAATCCCCGCGCGCAATCTCGTATTTATGTTTTGCCATAAGCACCTCATTATTGATTATTCGTTATCTTAGCCAGCCCGTCGGTCTTGTTAAGCAGTCCGTTTATAACGTCATCGGCTGACAGCGGATTTATAACCTCCAGATGCTCTATATGGAAGTTCCTGCTGTTGTCCGTAACGCCGTATGTCTGCTTGAAGAAGCCCGACATATCTCCGTTATATACCGGATATTCCGGACGCGCGAGCTGCATAAGGTCTATCGGCGGCAGCATAGCGTTCCAATCGACGGGCGTGTAGACCTTGCCGTCTATTACGAACGAGCCGTCGCCCGTGAAGTCCGTACCGTTTGACAACTCGATGCTGTGCGGCTTTTTGTTCGCCGCCTCGTCAGTCTCCGTCACCGTCACTGTCGGCATGATGTAGGTCATATCCCCGTCGCCCGAAACCACCGTGTCCGGTCGCGTAAGATGCCTTGCGTTCTTGTCATCGTCAAGCACCATATTATCAGGCAGCGCGTATTTCACGGCTCCGTTACCGGAAACGACCGTATGCGGATACATCCCATACTTCACGCTTCCGTCACCGGTTACTGTGGTTGGACGTCGATGCCTGCCGTACTCGTCAAGGTAGTCCGCGCTAAGCAGCTCCTGCGCCGCCTTATCCAAGCGTCCGCGTTCTAACATCTCCGCGATGATTGAGCCGACATGCGTCTTTAGCAATTTCTTACCCGTGCCCACATACTCACCCACGCCGTATACGTCATAACCGGCGTTATTCGGGTCTGTGAGCGTCTTATTGTCATGGTTGGCAAGATTCTCATATATTATCCGACGATTATACTCATTGTCCTCTATGAGCCCGCTGTTGATACCTGCCAGCACCTGCTCCGCAAGCTCCTCATGGTCGAGCTGACCGTAGCCGAGTATCTTTTCGAACGGCAGCCGCGTGTATGCGCTCTCGGTCATATCATCGTTAATGATGTTCCACTGATTATCCTTTCTGATACTCTGTATAGCCGCCGTCAGTTCTTCTATGGACGGTATGAGTACGGAGAACGCCTCACGCTCCTCGTCGGGCAGGTCGTTTATCGCGCTGACGATATAGTTTATGTTCTCGATTTGCGTGCCCAAAGTGTCGCTTATGCGTTCCATGTTCCGCACATCCTCCGCCTCGGACGCTTTGGTTTCCTCGTCAAGCAGTTTAAGCCTTGACTCCTGCGCGGTCTTTTCAAGCTCGTACAGCTTATCCGGGTCTGCCACGTTTTGAATGCGATTACCCATGATAAGCTGCGTGTCTTTCTCCTTCAGCGCGTTTTCTATAGCGGCTTGGTCTTTGGCTGTTTGCAGCTTCTGCTTCGCAATGGACAGCTGTCCTTTAAGCGCCTCCATTTGCTTGTTGTACTCAGCCGTAATGCCTTCCTGCTTCCATTGCTCCTGCTCGGTCAGTCCCGATATGTCCGACTTGTACTTGTCGGTCAGACTTTGCGCCTCATCCCGCAGCCGCGCTATCTCCGCCGTTTCCTCCGCCCAGTCGTCCTCGTTAAACAACTGCTTTCGCGTGTCGTCACTGAGCCATCCGCCAAGGTGTTGATTTGCCGCAACCTCCGCGTCAATAGTGTTCTGTTCCTCGCGCAGGCTGTCGATAAATCCGTTATGCGTCTGCTGTGCCGACACCAAAGCGTCGTTGACGCTCTTTTCAAATTCGAGAACCTCCGCGACCCGCTCTCTGAACTCAACGTATTTGTCGATCTGTGAATCAATATTATCCTTGTTCAGTTCGTTCCTGCTGTCAATTATCGAATTTCTCGCGTCGTCCGCCTCGTGTATCGCCTTCGTGTTCTCGCTTAACCTCTGCGCGAATTGGTTCGCAAGCGGCACAAGCTCCGCCATAGTGGAGTTCATCAAGGCCAAGTCCGCTGTAAACTGTGCCGTGAGCTCGCCTTCCGCGTCCAGCCACTTGCTTGTGTCATATCTTTGCAGCAGGGGAGAGTACCGCTCATCATTATACATGCCCTGTATGGTTTCCGTCGCCACCGCCTGCTTGCGGTTCAGCTCGTCGAGCTGACTGTTGTAGTTTTTAATCCGCTCGTTTATGATACGGTATCGTTCCGATATGTCGCTTACTCGCTCCTGCTGAATTTCCAGTTGTTCGTTGCCGTCCTCAAGCCATGACAGACTGTTCGTTACCTCCTGTAAAAGCCGGTTATCGTTTGAAACCATGAATTCCGTCTGCGCGTTCATCTGTTCAACATATTTGTCGCTGAACTCCTCCGCTATCTCCTGCGCCTCGTTATATGCGTCGGCTATGGTGGTGAGCGTGGTCGCGTCCGCTCCGTCTGCCATTTGCTTGTTATAGTATGCCAGTATCTGCTTCGCCGCGTCGTTTGCCATATCGAATGACGATTTGTATTGTTCAAGCATCATATTGGCGGACATATTAAGTATCTCTGACGAGTAATCCTCCGCCGCTGTTGTGGCTTTATATCGCAGAGCGTCGTATTGGTCGGTGCCCATATAGCCCTTTAGCGCCCTGTCAAGACTGTCAAAATATTGCTTTTGCTGTTTTTGATACGTTTGCAGCTTATTCCAGTTTTCAACAAACCGCTTATTGCTCTCCTCCGATACCTGTACGTTCTCCTTGATGTATTCGAGCAAATCCTTCTCTACGGCCTCAACGTCCGACTCGCTTGCGGTATTGCCCGCAAGAAACTCGCGAAGCTCCGTACCGAAATCCTTTTTGGCGATTATCTGAACGTTTTGCGCCATGGCTGATGTGGTGTCGCCGATATTGGATACGGCGGCGGTCAAATCACCGGAGAACGGAGCGAAGTCCGTAAGCCCGCTGTTTTTGAGAAGATTGCCGAATTGGTTAAGGATTTTACCGGTTTCCGTAGCCCAGCCCGAGCCGTCACCCTCGCCGCTGTATGTCCTCGCCATTGAGTTTATGGTCGAAGAAGCGTAGCCCTTTGCAAGACGCGTTGAGTAGTCCGTAAACGCTTCGCCTACGTCCGAGCTGAACGTGGTCGCGTGCTCAAACGCGGTCATGCCGTTGGCGGGGTAGTGGTTCCAGCCCCAATAGTTATTCTTGGCGTATGAAACCTTGCTCTTTGCCCAGCCGCCCTCGAACGCCGCCATGCCGAGCGTCGCAAGCGCGGATATACCCGTTTTCTGCTGCGCGTTATATATACCCTCAGCCGCGCCCGGTTTGTTTAGCGGACTGTTTTGGAAGCTTGTATTACTTAGTATGGCTTGTATCTGGGCGACCGTGAGGTGGGGGAGCCCTCCGGCGAGGGCTAAGTTAGTCCAGTTACCGAACGTGCCGTTCGCATACCTGTTGCCGAGCAGCTTTGCCGTGTCCTTTTCGCCGACGACGTCATAGTCGTTCGTGTCTATGAGCGTTGGCGTGTCGATTACGGTCTGCTCGCCCGTCGTCTTGTTTATGAGGATTTCGCGCCTGCGGTTTTCGCCCGCTATACCGTTGGGCTTTTTGCCGTATGCTTCAAAATCCCGCGTGCCCTTGGCGTATTTAGCGATACGAGTCGCTCCGACATAATCCCTTCTGGAAGATAGTTTGGAGATCTTGACATTATCACCCGTCTGCGGCGAATGGATATATTGGTCGTTACCGATATATATCCCCACATGCCCCGGATTGGTTTTGGTGCCTCCCTCTCCGATAAAGAACACTAAGTCACCCGGCTGTAAGTTGTTTTTATCAACGGCGACATCATGTTTGAACTGCATCGCCGCCGTGCGAGGAAGAAAAATACCGTTCTCCTGTGCCACATAATAAACAAGTCCGCTGCAATCAAACCCAAGTTTTGGTGTTGTGCCGCCCCACACATAAGGCGTTCCGAGGTATTTCATTGCGGTTTCGACCAACCCCATACCGGAGCCTTTGCCCCCTTTGCCCTTTGCGGTACTTGTTGTGCCCGTGCCCGTAGCGAAGATACCGCCGACACCGCCGCCCAAAGCCATGTTTCCGTAAATGCCGTTGACTTTATTCGCATAGTCCTGCGCGTCAGACACCATCTTCTCCCAGCTGCTTGTATCCAGTCCCGGAGCCTTTACGGGATTTTCCGTCATCCAGCCTGACAGGTCGGACATAACGCCCTGCATTTGACCGCTCCATGCCTGTGCCTCGCCGACCTTGTTGGCGTCGTCCGCCTTTTGCGCGGCGGAGGTTATGGCGTTTGTGGTCTTTTGTATACCAACAGCATTGTTCGCGCTTTCCTGCAAGGTTCCCTGCGCCTCGCTAAGCGACTCAAGCAGCTCCTGACGCTTCCTCGCGTTATCCTCAAGCAGCTCCTGATACTGCAAGTCCAAAGCGACCTTTTGCATGTTCGCCACCGAATCGTAGTATCTGCGCATTTCTTCCTCAATCGAAAGATTTTCCGCACGCTGTATATCATACGCCGATTGCGGCACAGAATCCGCCAGCGTAAACGAGAAGCCCGAAAGACTTCCCTCCGTGAGCGTTTTAACATTGCGCTCAAACAGGGAAGAAGCCCGATCCAAAGTGGATTTCGACATAGCGCCGACAGACTTCATTGCGGACATATAGTATTCGGTCATGTTATGACCGTACTCCATAATTGACTTCTGTGTTTCCGCAATACCGTCAGCCGTTGATTTCATGCGGTTTGCAAGCTCGTTTGCAATATCTCCCGTTGTCGCCTCCGTGGCGCTGAGCTGTGCGAACTCGTTCCTTAACAGCGTTGATTTCTGCTGCGCAAGACCGAGTTGGCGCGTCACCGTTTCGAGCTTGCCTATGTAGTCATCCTCCGCTTGGGATTCAAGCGTGGTGTCGAGCAGCCCCAGAGCGTCAGTCGTCCTTGTAATGGCAAGCTCCATGTTGTCAAATTTATTCTTAACAGCCTCCAGCGCTTCGCTCTTAGACAAATCATCAAGCTGTCGGTTAATATCCTCAATCTTATCGGCCGCATCCTTAGCTGCCTTGGCTGCGTCCTTTGCGGATTTCCCCGCATCCTTTGCGGATTTGCCGGTAATACCGTAGCCCGACGCTATACCCTGTTTTGTTGAGTCGATAAGCTTTATGACATTCCCGATTTGTTCCATGCCCTGCGCAACGACCTTATTTGTCGTGTCCTCTGACATACCCTTGTTTGTAATGGCATCCGCCTGCCATGCCAAAAGCTTACTCTCTGCGAGTTGGGTATACGCGTCCGCTGTTTTGAGAATTTGCGGAGCTAAGTATTGCAAGGCTTGGTCTTCGTTTTGTATATTTTGAACGGTGTTTATGATATTATCTATCGCCTTGGCTTTCATTTCTTCCAGACGCGCATAGGTAACGTTTTTCAGCGCCTCGGCGTTTAGCGCGAGATTTCCGTTTTCGTCGAATAGGTATTGCAGATACTGTCCGCCGAGAGACATAACCGATTGCAGTGTGTCTACGGATATGTACCCTTCCTTGTTGTATTCCTCAACAGCCGATTGCAGCGTTGAGTACGCCTGTTGTACCTTGTCAAGCTCCGAGGAAATATTGCCGAGCGTGGTCGCGGTCTTTCCGTCCTTATCGGTCATGGCGAAGAAGTCGCCGAACCGCGCCGCACGCACCTTGTCCACGTACATGCCGATGGTCAGGTTAGCCGCGTCCGCAGATTGTTTCAGCTTGTCCTCGGCGTCCTTTGCGGCATATATACCCTCCTCGAAGAGATGCCATTGATATGTTAATTTGTCCACATCCTCAATGCTATCTTCGGTGTGTTTGGCGATATGACCGATTATGTCAGATATGTGCTGGCCGTCTACCTCCAAGCCTTCCGCGTCAAGCTTATATACAAGGTCAAAATCAATATCACCGTTTTCGCCTTCGGCTTTACCCAGAATTTGCTCAATGTAGTCCATTACGGTGTCATGGTTAAGCACCTTACCGTCACCGTTTTCGTCCTTGATGATAGGCGTAAAGCCAATATCAACATCGCCGAACGTCTCGGCAGCACTCAGAATGGTAGACATTGTTCCCTTCAAACTGTCTACGTCGTCAACCCAACCGCTCAGAGCGTTCTTTTGTTTTTCAATTTCCTCGTCCGTCCATGTGATAACCGGTCTGTCAAAATGGTCGATGTTACCGGACTTGCTGCCTATGCCGTATTCACCGGCGGCGGCTGTCGCGTCGCGCATTTTCTTTACGGCTTCGGTATAGTCTATAACCGCTTGTAAATTAGCGCCGTTCTGCTCTGTGGCAAGAGCATCCTCGACCTGCGCTTTAACATCGTCAATCGTTTGGCCGTCAACAATTATCTTGCTGTCGGGGTTTAATATGAGGTCAATTTCTTCTTTTGTAAAGGCGTCTTTAAAGGCCTGTACCGCGTCATTGGATAAGCCACCGGCCATTTTGCTTACGGTACTGATTATTTGATCGCTTCTTGCCTTGTTGCTCGCAAAATCAAAACTGTCAAAGCCCAATGAAACTTGAATTTTATGTACAGTATCGTCATCCAGATTGAGTTCCTTCTGCAACTCATCAAGCAAAGTCCTAACTTGTTTCTCATAATCCACCGCAGACATAGAATCTTTGTCAAGCGAGAATAACTGATTAACCTTTTCCTTTGTCTTGTCGGACATATTGGGCAGGTCATTGTTGACAAAATCATTCACAAAATCTTCGTATGATTTTGCTTTTTTGAGAATTTCATCATCCGACAACATATTGCCTTCAGCATCAACAATATCACCTGTGGCTTTTATATATTCGGTAACAAAATTCTTTTGCGCGTCAGTAAGCTTATCGTAGCCTTCCGCCCTCTGCGCGAACAGCATGAAGTGGTCGTCCATACCATTGGATAGGTCGTTCAAATCTCCGGCGGCATCACAGACTTGTTTAAGCCATTGCATAAAGGCGTCAAGGTCGTCTCCGCTTAAACCCAAAATAGTGCCATCAATAGTCCACATAGGATTTGACATCTGTTTACGAATTTGCTCATAATTTTTTAAGATGTCATCCCTATATTTTACCAAATATTCATCCCATGTTATTTTCGACGAGTCAAACGCCTCTCCTGTAATATAGGATAAGATACTTTGTAAATGCTCAATGGTGAAATAAGAATTCTCGCGCCCATTTCCTCCGCTATGGTCAGTTTTATAACTTTCGACCACATTATCAGCGAAAGTTAACTTATTTAGACCTTTACTCGCATTGTCATACTCTGCTTTTGCACCTTTGATAACGGTTTCGGTCTTTTCATCAGAGGTCATATCCTCCAATTTTTGCCGTTGCTCCTCTTTCATAAGCTCGATAGACCGCTCTATTAAGCCGTTCTTTTTGGCGATTGCATTACCTTCCTCGTCATAACCCGCAATTAGCTCCGGAGAATAGCCGAGAATTTCAGCAACGATATCCTTATACCGAGTATATTCTTCGGTAGATAGAGAGATGTTATTGCCATAATCATCAACACCTTGTGAGAGTTGGTTAAACTCGTCCCTTTGGCTCTCTAACGACTTAACATTATCACTCAATTCCTTAGACTGTTCTCTGTATGTCTCGGTCACTTCATTAGCCGATTCAATAAGCTTTTCATTGCGGTGAATGAGATAATCAATACCTTTGATTACGCCTTGGATTGCAAGTGACACAACAGTAGCAAGAGCCATGTTTAAAGCCATACTTGCTGCTTTGGCTCCAAGCATTGCAATCTTTGACTGTTCTTGCGCGACAGTAAAATCTTCCACAGCCGCTTTGTTCTTTGCAATTAATACCGCGTGTTGTCTCGCTTCCTTGGACGCGCCAGTCATTGTATTTTTATATGCTTGGGTGTATGAAACACCTTTCTGTAATTCGCTGTTAAATGATTTTAGGGCGTTTACATCAGAATTTCCCCAAAGAGTTGCTCGTAAACTAATGCCATGTGATTTGTTGATAGCTATTTCGTCAAACGAATGTCCCAATATCCCCAATTGCTTATTGAGACCCGCAGCATCGGATTCTATCGTTCTAAATATCCGACATTGATAGAAGGAATTCTTTTTTCCTGCCTCTGTAAATGATTGTGAGACATTTACAAAAACAACAATTGACACTAACGGATCTTTATGATACAATTATAGCTAAGAAGGGAGAGATATACGATGAAACCTAATAGCATTATTTATGGCTATGGAGAAGGCGAAAGTATACAAAGAGATTATGGCGGACTATATATTAAAGTTGGTTACGCTGCCAAAAGAGACCTTACACTTGCCCCAAATGCAAAGTATGGAGTTAAGAATTATACAATTATTACAGACACAGGGACAGCCAAAACAATCAAAATAGAATGGTACGACGGTAAGATAAGCCATGCAAAAATGACAAATGACTATTTTAATATATTTATTACTCCGCAACGAACAGTCGTTTCGGCTAAACCAAAATATCCTACCGTAGAATGTCCATACTGCCACAGTACAGACACCACTAAAATAACAACCGCTTCAAAAGCAGTACACACAGCCTTCTTTGGCATATTCAGCATGAGCCGCAACAGCAAGCAATGGCACTGTAACAAATGTGATAGCGATTTTTGACGCACGAACAAATATCTTTCGCAACACTTTATTACCATAAAGGAGGGAATAAGAAAAATGGAAGAGTATCCACAGGAAACTATAGGACAATTAAAATTTTACGAGCGGCTTGGTATAACCCCAGATTTTTCCCATCACACTGATGGTGTGTATGGTGGGAATCTATTTGAAAACAAACGAGAAGTTAAAGATATTTATGAGGGATTATTTCAACTCATCAAATATGCTTCCCGAATTAGAATTAGAGGCGAGAAATTACCAGAAAACCTGATATTAAACGACCTATATCAACAAGTTGCATATATCTTTAAATCATTTGATTTGCTAAACGATATTGAACAAGTGTATTTTGGGGCTGCCAGTAAAAACAATCGGGGATATAAGCCCTCTATTAATTACCAAACAATTACTTACGCAGATAGTAAAGGACTACAACATTTGTTGGAAACCATTAATTGCGCGAACTTTGTTAAATATCATGTTGACCGAAATAATATAGTAGGACTTTCGCAGCAATTTTATCGACATAAACAAGATAAAGATAAATTTATCAAAGGATCGTCAGCTGAAATACGAGTGCCCACCATTCTTGCAGACCGAATCATACCATATAGCATATCAAACAATTTAGAGTTTGAAGATGTGATGGATTGTTTAAACCCAAGTCTTTTACAAAGAGAGCAAGGGGCATATTATACGCCACCCGCATACGTTGAACAAATGCACCAAATGTTATATAAAGCAATTGAAGAAATTCCCGAAGGTATGGACTATGTGATTATTGATAGGTGCGCAGGGACTGGCAATTTACAAGAAAATTTGCCCGACGAAATATTAAGTCATTGTATTCTATCGACTATAGAATTTAATGAATATGCCATACTAAGTTATAAATATGGTGATAAGTGTTCAGTTGTTATTCCTAATACCGATGCCTTAGCATATGATATTATACCAGCGGAACATACGGAACGGGGTGTAAGCAACGACTACGTTAGAGATAAAATTAATGACAAAAATTGCGTCGTTATACTTATGGAGAATCCACCCTTTAGCGAATCTGGTAGTGGAGGAACCCAAAACACAGGAAGAAAAGATAACACATGGAAAAAGAGCTATATAATGACACAAATGAAGAAAGAGTGCAAAGGGGTAGTTTGTAATGACTTGTCAAATTTATTTATTTGGAGCGGGTTTAAATACTACCTAACGCAGCCATGCGATAGTTATATATTATATTCTCCAACAAAATGTTGGAGAAATCAAAATCTAATCAACAAAACTTTTGCCGGTGGATTTTTATGCAACCGAAAAGAGTTTCATGCAAAAAACAATTCTGCTATGGGGTGCATATGGTGGAAAAATGTGGAAGATACGGCAATAGACACTTTAAGTTTACCACCTTACTCTATTAATCGCGGACAAATCTGTCGCGCACTAAATAATAATATTACTATACGCAAAGCATACCATAACTTTACCGAAGCATACGACAACAGGACTTTCTCTAACGATGAAGTTGGTATTTTTTGCGAATGTAATGGTACAGAATTCACAAAAGATGGACGCAAATGCTCTGGAACACCGCTTTATAACACAAACATCATAGGCTATTTGATGGTTCACTCATTTTTGATTGATAGAAAAAATATATCTTTAACTCGAACTGGACTATTTAAAGGGCATGGGTTTTACTTAAGAAAAGACAACTTTATCGAAAAACTTCCTTTGTTTGTAGCCGCAGCATTCCCATATAATAAATGGTATAAAACAGATGTATATTCTAAAACCTATGACGGACAGGGCAGTTATATAAAAGATAACAACTTTTTATGTAAATGTCTCATTTATACAGCCCTAACCCCCAAAAACAAATGTCGCTCTTTTTGGGGAAGAGATAAGCGCTTTTATCGTAATGAGCTATGCTTTGATAAAAAAGATACGTTGGCATGGCGTACATTAGAGCAATTTATCTCTCTCGGATATGCTCTAACCGACGAAGAAATACGCTTGTTTACATATTGGGATGATGTTGTTACGGAAACACAAAAAACTACCGAATACCAAGTACGAACTAACAATAATACCTCTATGCGTTTCGGCTTATGGCAGATTTCGCAAGAAATCAACATTAAAATAGAAACGGGTAAATTAAATAAAAAAGGAAAGCCAATAACTGTTTTTAAATATCCAAGTTTAAACACGGAGATCAACAGTTTAAAGAAAGCCCTTCAAACATATTATGATGAGACATTAACGCCATTATTATTTCAATATGAATTACTTAAATAATATTTGACAAAGGAAATTGTTTGCTAAGACTATAAGCTAAAAAGAAATACAATTTTCCTTTATATAATATACCGTTCCAATTAAAAAGAACTATCACAGAAGATAGTTCTTTTTGTAATTAAAGTCAATCGACATAGAATATTTATCAATTTTATATGCACAGCATTTATTGCGACTTTTATTGCGTTTGCTTGTGGCGTTGTAATTGATTATTATGAAACATACAAGGAGGAGGTGAATAGTATGATTGAAGATAAGCAGCCTTTAAATACCGATAGTAAAGCCATACTTGACAAAGACGGTAAGCCAGTAAACATAATTTCGCTCACTCCCGAACCGTCTGTAGAAATATTTACTCTTGGCGGTTTCGGCGCTCGAAAAGCCGCTGAAGAAACTGATAAAAACGACCACCATTAAAAACTTCTATGGAGCATTCTGGCAGCAAAGGTTCAAGACATACCTTGTTGCCATCCTTGTCGTAAATATCCAATACATCTATTTTTTGATTTGACATAATATTCATTCCTTTCTTAATGTTTTTCTACACAATGATGTCACATAAAGATGTCTTGAACCAATCGGGGACTTTGCCATCTTTTGTCTGGAACTCGGTAAGAGGCATTCTCCCGACGATTTCAGCACACTTCATCAAAAGGGTATGGGCTTCTTTTACTGTAAGCCCATATTCTTTTAAGATGTCGAATATCCTATTTGCCATATCGCCGCAGGCTTCCTGAAATCGTGAATCGTTGGTTACATATTCTCTTTTCATATAAAATCACATCCTTTCATAAATATATAAATATATAGCCAATATAAACGTAAAGTTTTCTCTTGATTTTTATTTGCAGATGATATATAATAAGGACAAATAAATAACGATACGAAAGAAGGTTATTTCTATGGACATTCCTACCATACCTCCTAATATAATGGCACAACTTAATGAGGCACAAGCCAATAAACAACGTATAGTAGATGCGGCTAAAATTCAGCAGTTAAGTACCGCTCAAAATATATCCAAGTACATATATAATGAAATCATCAAGTATCAATGTAATTTAGCCCAGAACAATGATGTTGGTGTGGTTATAACGCAATTCAACCAATCAACTACTATTTTAGTGCAAAACATTGGTTACATCGGGTACAATTTGGTATGTTTCTGCGGTAAAGACACAAACGGCAAACCTCTGGAACTGATACAGCACATAAGCCAACTGAATTTATTGTTGACGGCTGTGTCCACTCCTGAGCCAGACACTCCAAGACGTAAGATAGGATTTGTGGGTCAGGTTGAGGGATAGGGAATTGTCCCGATATATTTGGTAATTCCTTCATTATAACGCCTCCTTACACACAATCAGCCCTACTCGCCGACAGCCTCGTTCTTCTTACAACCTTCTTCACATCAAGGTTACACCCAAACCACGGCTCCGCAACAGCAAACTGCGCTTCTTGCATTTGCTCATCTACAAGCGATAGAATTATCTGTACAGCTTTGTAGCATAATTTCTGGTAAAGAAGCGAATTTCCTATGCGAGTAGCAATTGACGTAACCTTTTGTTTGCGCTCCTCAGACAGCTTATGCACCGCCTTTTTAAGTTCTTTATTTGATAAAATCATTTTCCACATTTCCCCTTATCTTGACCTAAAAGTCATTATATGTGTATCCGCTAAATATTCCCACGGCACCCCAAATTGATCTGACGGCGATATAATAATTCCAACAAAGTCTATGGAGTGGATTAGAATATGGATAGAATATCACAAATTAAAACAGATTTGATTATGAGAGAATGGACGCAAATGGTTCGGGAGTGTCGGTCAAGCGGGGTGACGATGAAAGAGTGGTGCGCCAATAACGGGGTCAATATTAAGACGTATTACTATCGTCTAAAAAGTATCACGTCCTTTCATCAATATGCACCACAAAAAGGGTATCCAATCACGATACCCTCTTTGTTCCATATGCCATATATTATCCTACATCATCAACCCAGCAAGCCTTAAATCTTCCATGATACCCCATTCGTCAACCTTCTTGACAACATATTTCATACCCTTCGGCGTAATGAATGTGACGGGGAAGACCATGCGCCCTTTCCGGCACTGCTTGACGATGAAGTATTTGTCATTGACAAACCTCTGCTTCGGCACGGTAGTTCCTTCTATAAATATACCATTCTCCCTAAGAGCTGCAAACAGCCTGTTCCGACCCCAGTTCATTGATTTTGCAAACTCATTCATCGACTGAGTACCATCGCTGTTTACAATCAAGTCATACCCATTAGCCTTGGGAAGCAATAGCTGTTCCTGTTCCTTCAATTTTTCATTCTCCGCCTGAATATCCGCAGCGAGCCTCAAGGCTTCTGAATATGTCTTGGGAATAGCAAACTGATTTTGCACATATTCCTTAACGCGGAAGTATGTATCCTCAAGATTATCGAACTGTTCCCACGCCTTGTCGGTGTCGAGTATCTTACAGTGACGATTAGCACCACGCTCTGTCCATAAATATAGGTGGGGACTGCGTTTTCCAACTACATCTCTTTCAGATATGTAGTTCTCTTTGAAGTCTCTAAGCGTATCACCCTTCAAAAAATAATAGTGAATCCCCTCGGTAAAACGCCGTTGATTTCGCTTAAAGTTGTTAATAATCGCCGTGGTGTCTATTCCGTATACTTCTGCCAATTGCTTCGTGGTAAGGACGCGCTGATTATCAAAGTTTACTGTAACAAGCTCATTCATTGCCGCTCACCGCCTCTCCGTAAACTTCGTTGCGTTTAGCAGTATAGAAGGCATCAAACTGCTGACACGCTTTATTAATCGCTGAAGACGCATTTTGACTATGGTCGAGAATTACATCGGCAATATTCTGTATCATTCCTTCATATGGTGCCTGCCCTTTACCGTCAAGGCTCTCCATAGCCTCTGACAACATATCGGCAATAGCCTCGCATTTAGAAATATGCTCTTGTATATTGTCCATGCTTTCGCCAACGCTCCATAGTAGATGAATATCTTCAGGGGTAAGGGCAACAGGTCTTTGTTTGTTCATTATACTACACTCCTTTTCAAAATTAGAATTGCAAATTTACTTGACATCTCGAAGGAGTTGTTGTATAATAGATTTACAATATCCTTCGGGATTAGTGACAAATAGGGAACTGTTAGTTTGGTAGACGGGCAGTTCTCTATTTTTTATTGTCTATCTCTGACTTCACCAACGCAATACCCTTATGAACAACTTCTGCTTTGGTTATACTCAACTTGTGAGCGCATTCCTCTAATGTGTCATAAGTTGTTTCAGAAAGGCGAATTTCAAATCTTTTATCCTTCTTGTCTGGCGTGGGACGT
The DNA here is from genome assembly GCA_947628515.1 of uncultured Clostridia bacterium. Lineage (GTDB taxonomy): Bacteria > Bacillota > Clostridia > UBA1381 > UBA1381 > Ornithomonoglobus. The sequence continues at coordinate 18,691 of CANRAG010000045.1, forward strand.
CCTGTTCGTGGACTCATTTAATCACCTCACTTTTGTCCGTACTTAAATACTAACATATGTACGGACAAAAGTCAAGCATATTTTTGAAATGTAATACAATTGTAACGTAACTGTAACATAACGAACAATTTGACGCAAACAAAAACCACGGCTTCAACCGTGGCTGTTGTTGACTTCTAATTGTCGGAGGGTACTGGCTGGTAGGGATTTGTGGCCCCACATGAAGAAGGATGCGAGCCGCCTTTATTTTTACCCAAAGAATCAGGCTCATCTTCATTTTTAAGGGGATCCACTCCACTATCATCATGATCTTGTTTATTCGCCCCTGTCATAAATTGATCTTTGAACAAATTTATACTACTCGCATCATGCTTTTGGGTATGCTGTATAAGCATTGTGATGTTATCATCTTCCTTTGCATTAAATAAAAATTTGGCAATTGTCAGAGGCACCGCTATAATAGTAGACACAAAAGACACAAGTGCAGTTACTAACAAAGGAATAGAATCTAAAATAACCATAATATTCTTCTCAGCTAAAATTCTATCAAGCAATCTATGTATGCAATGTAAGCCAACAATACTCGCTACGATAATGATCCAAAAGAAAATCCATTTATGAACTTCTTTTAATTTATTTCTATATTTTGTTATATTTTTGTGGTTGCGTAGTAACTCAGTATATAACACATCCCTTTGTTCTATACCTCTTTGTAATCTTATACCATAAGCTTCATCAGATGTTATTCCAGACAAATCTTCTGACACTTCGTCAGAAATATTTCTAAACCGACTGTTTATATTAAGCATAAATCATCTTTTAACCTTTGCATAGATTTTTTTTGTGTAACGTTAAATATCCTCGAAACAATATTAATTTTATCATTCATAGACATCTCATCAACAAAATTTAATTGAAATAGATTATTTATTTGACTACGCGGCATTAAAAGACATCTTGCAAAGTAATCTGCTTCTTGTTCCATATTAGACCGTTTCTTTGAGGTATCTCTATGGGCATACTGCACAGCATCATGCTTATGTAATACATAGTGGCCATACTCATGAGCCATTATAAAACGTCTACGTTTTCTATAATCAGGCTCCAACTGTAGTAGTCTATTTACAGCAATCAGTTTGTGAGACGAAGTATGCGGTATATAATCAATATCATCTACTAAAAGGATACCTGTAGTATCACTATCAAAAATTTGTGTGGCAACTTGGAACGCTCTGCCATCTTCGAAACTGTCAGGGTTTAATAAGAATTTGGCTAAATCAAAACCCGGATTTAATTTATGTTTCACTACGATTTGATTTGCAATATTCTCGATTTTTTCTTTTCTTCTGTAGTTCATTTTATTATTCCTAAAGTTAATTATAACAGTACACCATATCTCTATGTGCATATTAGTCACCCCATAGTAACTATTATAACACATTAAAATGTTTTTTTTCGCAAAATTGGATGTCGAATTCGCTATATCGCCATACATTATATTGACATTTTGTGCATAATGTTACATTATATGTGGGTATATATGGTGTTAAATGTCAGAATATAATATATTATAAAATATTATAATACATTTTTTTTAAAATTTCAATACTTTTGTTAAAATTTAATAATATTGTAAAATATGTGTAGTATAATTAATAATCATCTCACAATATTATCATTATTAGTTTCCGTAGCACGAACAAGTATCCGTGTACTCCATATTTCATCCGAAGGAACTAATCATTGAATTGGAAGTTCGCCTATAATGCGTTTTTCAAGCCAGTCCAATCATAGTTATTGCTATAGCTCAATTTTTTCAATGCATCAAAATTGTTTTTCATTAAATAATACATATGTGTTAGTCTCATGTTGTGTTCCTCCTGTGTATTTAATAATACCATTATATTACAGAACACAACATTTTTCAACCTTTCCTTATAAAAATTAAGATATTTGTTATATAATAAATATACTGTTTATTGCCCTTCTTATCAACCTCGGCAATGAAGGTTCACAATATACATGAAAGCGAGCGATAAGATAACTCACTAATAATATTATCCGTCATGTTCAGATTAGTCCCGAGCGCATTTTCTTCCGACAGCGTTTCATCTAATCGGCTGTAGCCATTTCGCTCTGTGAGGGTTCATCATAT
>CANRAG010000046.1 GCA_947628515.1 uncultured Clostridia bacterium
ATATTATCTTTCCCAAGGATCTTCCAAAAGTCTTCCTTGACCACCCCTTACATCGTCGCTGTTATCATTATTGGCGTCATTGTTATAAGTACGTTTATCCGGCCTTTCCAGCTTGTTTGTGGAGTTGTTTTTCATATGATTATCCTTGTTGTCAATCTTGTACTTATCTTGAAAATTTTCCGTGGCTTTTTGTCTGTCTGCGGGCTCTAATTTTTCTTTGCCCTTTTCATGGTCGGTTGGTGTTTCTAAAATTTGATTTTTAGGTTTTTCGGAAACCTCACCTTTGCCTCTTATCCAATCCATTAATCCCATACGTCCTCCTGTTACAATACGTTTGCCAATATAATCGCAATAGCCAGAATTATATTTAGTACAACACATGTGTTAAAGCCGTTTGATTCGCCGTGTGTCAGAACGCAGCCTACAATACTTAGCGGTAGTGAAATCGGCCAAAGGCAAAGACATAAGCTTAATATTGCCATCACTAACAAACCGCCGTGCGTATTTAGTTTTTTTACCGTCACAGGGCAAGCAGCGCTGATATTTGTTCCGTTGATACTACAATACAGATTGCCGGTACCTATAGCTGACGTTCCTGCCGTAAAGTAACACGTCTCGCCATTGTCAGCAGTTGTTATGGTACCCAGCATATTGTTGTCGAGCTGCCACTTTATCGTGCCTTTAATAGCGTTTGCGGGATATACGCTGCAATGAAGTGTTTCTGACTTTCCCATACGTATATTAACGCTTTCAGGATATATGCGAATACTTTCCGCCACGGGTTTAACCTCTACATTTAAAGAGGCGGACGCTTTGTTCCCGGATACTGTAATAGTGCATAGACCGGGCTTTAAAGCTGCCACGGAACCGTCATTGCGCAGCCGTAAAATATCCTTGTTCGAAACGCTCCAATTAAGATTTGAGCTGTCCTCAGCTTTTTCGGGAGATATAAAAATATCTATACTGCCTTTTTCGTTTACTCTTAAAAATTCAAAGGACGGTATGAGCTTGATTTCTTCTACATATGTATGCCGGGTAACATATATATCTCTTGTTTCTACGATATTTCCGCTACGGTCGGCTATTGACAGAGTGGCGTTTCCGCTATTTAGCGCTTGCAGCTTGTTACCGGTCAAACCAACAGTTTTGTTGTTATCAATCAGAATTTTGTAAAAATGCGAGTAAGTTTCAGGAAAAACCCGAAAATCGAGTTCCAATGTATCATTCACATCCATTGCGGTTGGAAAATCAGCAAAGAAATACGTGGGAGCGCCCGTGGTATATGCTTCAATTTCCGCTTTTTCCGGACCGGTAACGGATACATACCGCAATTCGTCAATAATTTGTTCGATATATGGCGCTTTAACTAATATACTTATCAAATATTTTATGAATATATCCAATAAATTTAATGGAATAGTTATATATGTATGCCCCTTTTTATTTATATAGTCTAAAGCGTCTCCCAATGTAACAACGGTACGGCAGCTCACCTCATCCTCATCGTTTTCGCCATTAACCACAATAATATCGTATTTATCAGTTTCCGAAACAAACTTAACATTGGAACTATCTTGTAATTGAACCTGTTTTGTTTTGTCTAAGATACGCAGATTTTCGTTACAAGAATTCTTTAGTCCATACTTCTCAGACATATTGTAGCAAAAAATCAATATATTATCAATGGTGTTTACGCTTTGTATAGGGCTGAATTTTATATCATGGCAAAAATCGGATTTCTTTATGGCGGCGTTTAAAAGTTCATATTGAAATTCATATCCGCGCAAGCTAATAATATATTCATCATATATTTCTTCATCAAGCAGAGCTATTATTCTATCGGCGCAAATATGCAACGGGGTATTCAAACATGATGACAACTCACTGTATGAACTGATATGCTCACCGTTTATTTCAATTTCCGCTTTTGTTGAGACATAAGTGTATTTTATACAAACATTATTCATTGTCTAATCCTCCGCAATCTATTTAATGTTATATATGCTGTTATAAAGTTTACTGTAGCTTATATCATGATTTTCAAAACTTCTTGCCCACAGAATATATTGAATCAGCACATCCTTACAATCCCGACTGAGTTCTATATAAACATCCAGGTCATTTTCGATACTTTTGTTCCACTCGTATAAAGTGTCGGGCAGAAAGTCTCCTTGTTCATCAATTTTCAGACTTCTTTCCGCCATTGTAAACGCGTCCGAACAAGCGGCAATACTCATAAGATTTCTTCCAAGTAAAATACTGTTGAACTCATTATTCAGGCTGCCGCACATTGCCTTAATATATCTAATCATTTCACGTTTTTTGTATTTTGAAATATCAAAAGATTCTATAACGTTTATGATAGCAGATACATTTTTATAATCGTTTAGGACGTATTGGTTTAACAATTCTGTAATAATCGTTTTCCTGAAGTTTTTAAGCGTGCTTAACCGAACGGGCGGTTCGGAGTAATTGTATTTATGCCCTGCCGGATGTATTTTGGCCAAAACGGCATCACTCCAGTTGTTTTGCATTACCACAGCCACGCCTGTAGGCAACTTTGCCAATTCCGATATTTGAGTTCCTCTTAACGATACCGATTTTCCGATTAAATCACAATCATCTTTCTCGGGCAACCGCATTATAATTTTCGTATTGGTGTTTTTTATTGCCGATATATCAACGGAAGTGGGGGACTGGTCAACAATTATAAATCCTTCACCGTACGTGCGCATTTCAGCAATGCTATTCACTATCATTTCCACCGATTTTGCCACTACGTTGTTTCCGGCTGTACCTTGAGTGTTTTGCGTGTTTTTTAGTAGGTTGTGAGCTTCTTCCAATATCGTAATATGCCGCAATTTTAAATTGCTGCCGTTTGACTGAGCCATTCTGTATTCAGACAGCTTCAGAACAAGCATACCCATAATAAGGGATTTCGTTTCGGTGGAGCCAACTCTACTTAAATCAATTATGGTTTTGGAGTCGAACAATGTTTTATCGTCTATTCCAAAATCATTACAGAAAATCTGACCGTAAATGCCATTTGTCAGAGAATTAACCCGCGTAACCAATGCCCCTATATAATCCCCTTTTGTATCTGAGGAATAACCGGATTTATTTATGATATATGGAAGTTCATCAAGTAAATCTCTAAATGTAGGATATACCGGTTCACCCGATTTTATATACATTGAATTAAGCAGATCCCAACCTTTTTTTACATATGCCTGCTCAATGGCATCCTTTAAAATTGCCGGCATAGCGGCGTACATTTCCCAACAAGCGTTAAATATTTCAATAAGTCTGTCCAAATGCTCCAGTATGTGGATTTCGGGATTGAAATAAAACGGATTTATTTTTAAAAACTCACATATAGTGGGATTTGTGGTAAAAATATTTATATTTTCTATACCGCCAAATTCTTTTCGGTACTCTCCTTTAGCCGGTTCTATAATTAAAAATGGAATGTCAAAGTCATGACCTATGAGTTCTTCGATAAATTTATATACGGTGTTGGATTTACCGCTTCCGGTGGAACCGGTTATGAAACAGTGCGATGTTAAGGAGTCCGCGTTTAATTTAACGACTGTTTTTTCGGTTTTGCCCATATGATAAATGTTTCCGATTTCAAATTTACGTTCGGGGACTTCACTTATTTCATGAATATTTCTGCCAAATTCAGCCATCTCCGAAACGTTTATTCCACTAATAGACTTTCTCGGCATATTTACAAAAATAGGCAATTCTTTCCCGTTTATATAATTGGTCGGGGTTATAACTGTATTGTCTCCTTTTTCGCCAACGGTAGGAAGCGTAAATCTGGGATGCTCGCAAAAGGACAATGTTTCGAGCACTGCCGCCGTCCTGTCATCTTGTTCAATGCCGAATAAATTCATATGAGTATTTTCCGCTCCGGTGGAGTCACCGAGCATAAGAGACTTAAAAGAGCTGGCGGCTATGGATGACGTCTTTTTATCTGCGGCGATAAAATACGCCGCACACTCCCAGAGACCGTATGCCGCGCCGTCGTTTATTCTTTCTATATGTTTATCGATTTTTTTTAACAAATCTTCAATAGCTTTGTTTCTGTGTTCAACAGAAATGTTATCCGTGGTTCCGCGCGTGACAGATTCCGATGAGTTGCGCCCAAATGAATTTTGTTGAGTTTTAGTTTCGCTGTCGGTTGAAGTATAAGTCATGCCGCCGGTGCTGGCGTCGGAGGTCGAATTCATAAATCCAAAATTCAATAACATATGCGCGCCAACATTGAAACCGTTGTTCTTTCCTTTCGTCCGGCTTTGCGAAGTTCCGGAAGCCAAAGAAATACCGGTACTGATAGAATTAGAAAAATTCTCATTTATTCCTTCGGTAAGAGTCCGGCCTTCATTATGTCCGTGCGCCATTGTCTTTTTGGAGAAAGGATATAAAGCCGAGTATAGTTGTTCAAAACCGTTCTTCCTTACGATGATTTCATCGTTGCTTAAAGGCGAGGCAAGTATTTCGCAAAGATATTCCTGGCCTTTCATTGTATCAATGAACTTTTCAAGCCCCTGGACAAATTTTTCATCCTTTTTTCCGCGAAGCGAAGGAATTAAATTTATACTGGCAACCGTCGCACAGTTCGATACTGTGCTGTCATGCTTGTCACTCAAAATAACAGAGGGATTTAGAATATTCTCCACTTCGTTTGACGGCACTTTCGTTAATACACTGCCGGGGAAATTAGCAAAAAAAGAGTCGCAAAGCGTTTCCTGGGCAATGGCAACATTATTCTTTGAACGTATACCTATATAAATTTCCGCCGATTCGGATGTGCCTTTTACGAGCATAACAATATTACCGATAAACGGCGCTACGGCAGTATATACACTTATAAGCTTATCGTTGATATTCTCGTCTGCGTCATACACTATTTTCTCGATTTTGTTTAATCGGACAAAACGGTAATTTTTATCGTGTTCGCTTAATGGCTGCACTTTATACTCGGTCAGGTGATCCAAAAAACTTTTATCAATAAACTGCTCCGCTTCCTCTATTTTCTTTATTACATTGTAATCTGAAGTCATTTTCTTCTCTCTCACTATGTTTTGCAAAGAGGACAGCGCCATATACAATTACAGCGAACCGCATTAGAACTAAGATCAATGTTTAGATATAGACGCCGTCCCCTCGTTTAAAAGGCTTACTTTAGCACAGCTCCGTTGGCGTCTTTGAATGAGCCTACTAATATCATAATAAAATCAATTATGGCAACAATCCACAATGCGCCTATCATAAAAAATCCGATAATAAATCCAGCAAGAAAAATGGATACAATCATTAATATAAGCATAGTAACGCCACTTCCTATTTTTCCTGTGTAGAGTCGATGCGCGCCAAAACATCCGAGAAAGAAAGCTAAGACTGCTGCCACAGCTTTGGACTTATCTGATATGGCTATTGTGTTCTGGTAAGGTTGTTGTGTTGAGTTTTGATTTGTGTTATAATTATCCATTACTATTCCTCCGTTTTTTTATATTTTTATATACCAAGTATAATACATTATACTTTGTATCTTTATTAATAGATGTAGGTACCTATAAAGATTTCTTCGATATTACCGGTACCGATGACAACATTCGTTCCAAACAGGTATATGCTAAAACAGATACTGAAAGCACACATACCATAGCGCTTGAAAACGTGATAATTCTCAAGAATTTTCTCATGGTTATGATTATCAACTCCTTGCAATATATTTATGATTATTTAAAAAATCGTTCGGATTGCGTGACCGCGCGAACATATAAAACGCCTTTGGAGTGTGCCCGCTGTTTGTACGGGTGACTTTCTCTGCCGCGATTTTTATATTACTTGACGTTTAATCAATTTATGCGCTATCTTATTGCAATTGGTCACAATCATGTCACCGGTAATGCGGAACTTATGCTTAGAATTCATATCATTATATATCCCGATACTATTGTATATGAAATCTAAATCATCCGTACCGTGCGACATGATTTGGTCAAGAATTTCTTTTGTTTTTCGGTATCCGCTGTGCAGCATTATATCAATTGTATTTTTATCAAAACACAAAGAGTTTCGCAACATACTTTTATCCGAAAAAATAAGCTTTATAATCCGATTATTGAATATTTGATTTTCAAATATGTAGTTGCAGTCATCAAAATATGAACATATAATATAGTCTACAGACAGTTTTTGCAATGGATATATTGGTATGTTATCGATAATCGCGCCGTCAAAAAATCTATCTCCATCAATATAAACCGGTTTATTATATATAGGAATGGCCACACCCGCTTTTAGATATCGCATCCTGTTTTCGGCAGGTATATCTGACAAATTGACATATTTTAACGAATTGTCATTTATGCTGTAGAGTGTTTCATAAAAATATTTGGGCAGAGCATCACTTTCGTCAACCAGATTATCAATAGCTTTTTGTAAAAAGGCACTCTTTACTATCTTTGCGATAAAAATGTTTTTATCATCACATGCTGATTCCCGCCACTTTTGTTCGAGATACTCTAATTTGCGGGTGGCATATGCATATGAATTTAAAACTCCTATCGAGGATGCGCTTATGAAAAGCACATCTTCGGGAGGAAAGTATTCGTTGATGGCTTTTAGCGCTCCAACCTGATACGCTCCCCTTGCCATACCTCCGGAAAGAACAATTCCAACCTTGCACATTACATTCCCTCTATAATTTACAATAATCAATTGTTTGCAGCTGCATAGAAATAATATTTATGCGTCCAGTTTTTTCGTAGAGTATATAGCTCTACGAAAAAGTTTCTGAATGTGCTAAACAATGCACATTATAGGCTTCACTGACCATATTTTTGACCATTATCAGACGACGTTTTCCTGTAATTTATTCATATTTTGTCTTTTGAATTCAAGACTGGAATGAACGTACCTGTCCAGTGTAATATTAACGCTTGAATGTCCTAAAATTTCACTTAATGTTTTTATTTCAAATCCCGCCTCAATACAGCGCGTTGCAAAACGGTGTCTTAGTTGATGAAAATTATATTGCGGCAAACCGCATTTTTTCAGGCAGCTTTTGAATTTGTTTTCCATGGTTCTCGGTTCGATATAGTGATTTATATCTCCGGTAAGTAAATATGCCTGAGGGCAGAATGATAATCTTTTTATCTGTTCCGCAATAAAAGTTGGCAAAGGAATTTCTCGTTGTGAGGATTTACTCTTCGGTGGAGTAATTGTAATCGTTGTCTTTGTTTTAGAGTGTTCGTCCAATGTTTGTAATCTCTGCATAGTCTTCGTGACACAGACGGTGTTGTTCGTCAACGAAATATCCTCAAAGCGCAACGCACAAATTTCGCCAATCCTTATGCCGGTATAAAGACACATCAAAATACCTGTTTTGATATAATCGGGTTCCTCTAATAAATATTTAAGTAATATACGATGCTCATTATCGCTTATTATCTTTTTATCCTCAGTTGCGGAGCGTATACTGATTAAATCAAGGTTACAATGAATTTCAATTCCAAGCTCTCTTGCATAGCTCAATATAAGACGCAATACCGAAAGTATGTCCTTTACAGTTTTGGGCGACAGGCCTTTTGAAGTGTTTATCTTGCCGAAAGATGATTCCTTGTCCGCATACTCGCGTATATTTTCTGTGGTTAGCTCACACATTTTGTAGTTCCCCAATGCGGATATAATGTGGTTGTTAACGATATTAGCATATTTTACATATGTTGAGTGCTTTATGCGTAGATGTATATTATCCAACCATTTCAATGCATAAACCATAAGAGTTTGTTCATCTTTACCGTTTAATTCTTTATTTTGAGTGTTGTTTTTCGCTTGAAATAGTTTTATTTTGACATCGTTATATGTGTGGGCATATACAGAAGCATATTTGGCTTTATTGTTTTCGTCATAGCCTTTTATGTATCTTCCTTCCCAGCGACCGTCTTTCCTTTTGTAAATATTTTCTCCTCGTCTTGGCATAATCTTACCCCCTTGAATGACCAAACTGCTGACGGCAAATAGGCAAAATACAGTTTTAAATAATTATTTGCCTGCCTTTATTCATAACAAAACATATAATTTTTGTCAAATGTACCCCAAAAATATGATATATTTTCCGTTTTATACATTTTTTGAGCTTTACATATTGACAAAAACAGACATAATGTGCTATAATTATAACATCTTAAAGGTTCGTAGAGCTATATACTCTACGAACCTTTTTGAACTTTGGACGCCCTTTTTCTCACCACGGTATAGTTGATGTATTTTAAAATAGATTGACAAATATTAAAGCGTATGCTATAATAGGCTTAAACAGGAATAAATAATTCTTCGGGGTAGTGTGAAATTCATAACCGGCGGTTAAAGTCCGCGAGCCTTAAGAGGTTGAATGGGTGTAATTCCCATACCGACGGTAGAGTCCGGATGGCAGAAGAAACGGTAAATCGGCGCGCCCCGTGGATATGGGGTGTGTTTTTTTATGGACGAGAAATATATGCGCCGCGCCATAGAGCTTGCAAAGCGCGGCGAGGGCTTTGTGAACCCGAACCCGCTTGTTGGCGCGGTGATAGTAAAGGACGGCAGGATAATAGGCGAGGGGTACCATGAAAGATACGGCGCGCTCCACGCCGAGCGCAGCGCCATTCTAAGCCTTACACAGAGCGCGGCGGGCGCGGATATGTATGTGACACTCGAGCCGTGCTGCCATTACGGCAAGCAACCGCCGTGTACAGAGGCGATTTTGGCGGCGGGGATACGAAACGTGTATGTCGGCTCGTATGACCCTAACCCGCTGGTTTCGGGCGGAGGCTTTAAATATCTTCGCGAGCACGGAATAAAGGTGACGGAGAATGTGCTGCGCGGCGAATGTGACGCGATAAACGATATTTTCTTTCATTATATCACGACAAAGCGGCCGTATGTGATTATGAAGGCGGCTATGTCGATTGACGGCAGGACAGCGACGCATACGGGCAATTCGAAATGGATTTCAAACGAGGCCTCGCGCGAGGACGCGCATCGGACGCGAAAGCGCTGCGCGGCGGTGATGTGCGGTATTAACACGGTGCTTTCAGACGATCCAATGCTAAACTGCCGTATACCGAACCCGAAAAATCCCGTGCGTATCGTCTGCGACAGCAGACTGCGCATACCCATGTCGTCAAAGCTTATAAAAACAGCGCGCGAGATACCGACCGTTATCGCCGCGACGGAGAGTGACAAACAGAGGATTGAAAAGATAAAAGCGGCGGGCGCGGACGTTATCATAACCGGCGGCGAGCATGTCGATCTGCGCGAATTAATGGCGGAGCTTGGCAGGCGCAAAATCGACAGCGTGTTAGTAGAGGGCGGCGCGGAGCTGCACTGGTCCATGTTCGACGCGGGGCTGGTTGACGAGCTGCAAATATACGTAGCGCCGAAGATAATAGGCGGGCGTGACGCGAAGCCGGTTGTGGGCGGAAAAGGCGTTATGTATGTGCGGGACGCAAAGGAGTTCGGCTCACCCGAAATCGAGCGGTTCGGCGATGATATTAAGCTCACATACAAAAAAAGCTGTTATAGGAGGCGGCGGAATGTTTACGGGTATAATTGAGGAAACGGGAGTTGTGGAGCAGGTTATACGCGGCGCGAGGTCGTGCTCGGTAAAAATCAGAGCGGACGCGGTGTTTGACGGGCTTTGCATAGGCGACAGCGTGGCCGTCAACGGCGCATGTCTGACCGTTACGGAGCTTGCGCTGCCGTATTTACAGCCGACGTGATGCCGGAAACTATGCGGCGCACGAATATAGGCGCGTTAAGTCGGGGCAGCCGCGTTAATTTGGAACGCGCCATGCAGCTTAACGGGCGGTTTGGCGGACATATCGTATCGGGACATATAGACGGCGCGGGCAAGGTGCTTAAAATGACGCGTGATGATAACGCGGTATGGATCACCGTGGGCGCGCCCGCGGAGATAACAAGATATATTATAGAAAAAGGCTCCGTTACACTTGACGGAGTAAGCCTGACGGTGACGGAGGTAGGAAACGAAAGCTTTTCGGTTTCCGTAATACCGCATACGGCCGAAAACACCACGCTATGCGAGCGCGGCACGGGCGACACGGTTAATATAGAATGTGACATAATAGGGAAATATGTGGAAAAGCTTACACAGCGCAAAAGCGGGGGAATTACGGAGGCGTTTCTGCGAGAGAACGGATTTTAAGGAGTGTGGTATATATGCGGTTTGACACTGTGGAGAAAGCGATTGAGGATTTGCGAAACGGCAGGGTTATACTTGTCACCGACGACGAGAGCCGCGAAAACGAGGGCGATTTAATCTGCGCGGCGCAGTTTGCGACAACGGAGAATGTGAATTTCATGGCGAGCGCGGCGAAGGGGCTTATATGCATGCCCATGAGCAGCGCCTGCATCCATAAGCTCGGCCTGCGTCCGATGGTTGCGAACAATACGGATAACCATGAGACGGCGTTTACCGAGTCGATAGACCATGTGGACACGACAACGGGCATAAGCGCGGAAGAACGCGGCTACACCGCGCGGATGTGCGCGGCGCCGAACGCGAAGCCGTCCGATTTCAGGCGGCCGGGGCATATGTTCCCGCTCGAAGCCAGGCCCGGCGGCGTGCTTGAAAGGAACGGGCACACGGAGGGAACGGTGGATTTGTGCCGTATGGCGGGGCTGGAGCCGATAGGCCTGTGCTGCGAGATTATGGCAGAGGACGGGACAATGATGCGCCGCGACGGGCTGGAGAGCTTCGCGAAAGAGCATAGCCTGACGTTTATATGTATTCAGCAGATACAGTCATACCGCCGCCGTAACGACAGGATTATGGAGCGCGTGGCAAAGGCGAAGCTGCCGACAAAATACGGCGAGTTTGACATCTACGGGTATAAGAACATAATAAACGGGAAACATCACGTGGCGCTGGTAAAGGGCGATGTGGCGGACGGCGAGCCGGTGCTCTGCCGCGTTCACAGCGAATGTCTTACCGGCGATGTGTTCGGCTCCTGCCGCTGCGACTGCGGCGAGCAGCTCGCGGAGGCAATGCGGAATATAGAAAGAGAGGGCAGGGGTATTTTGGTTTATCTCCGCCAGGAGGGCAGGGGAATAGGTCTTTTGAATAAGATAAAGGCATACACCCTACAGGAGCACGGATACGATACGGTTGAGGCCAACGTGAAGCTGGGCTTCGCGCCGGATTTGCGCGATTACAGCGAAGGCGCGCAGATACTTCGGGATTTGGGCGCGTCAAGACTTCGAATCATGACAAATAATCCTGAAAAGATTTCGGATCTGTCCGAATACGGAATAGAGATAGTCGAGCGGGTGCCGATAAAAATTCCGGCTAAAAAGGAGAATGAGTTCTACCTTAAAACCAAGCAGACCAAGATGGGACATTTATTTAAATACTAAGCTTTACCGTCCGGCACGGACTGAAAATATAAATAACAGGAGGAATATGAAATGAAAGTATTTGAAGGAAAGCTAAAGGGTGAGGGGCTTAAGATATGCATTGTGGCGTCAAGGTTCAATGAGTTCATAACGTCAAAGCTTATCGACGGCGCGCGCGACTGCCTTATCCGTCACGGCGTTAAGGACGAGGACATAACGCTCGCGTGGGTACCGGGCGCGTTCGAGCTGCCGCTGATGGCAAAGAAAATGGCTATGAACATGACATTTAACGCTGTTATATGTCTCGGCGCTGTTATACGCGGCGCGACCTCGCACTATGAGATGGTGTGCAATGAGACCGCGAAGGGTATCGCGCAGGTGGGACTTACGACGGGTATTCCCGTGCTTTTCGGAGTGCTCACCACCGATACAATCGAGCAGGCCATAGAACGCGCGGGCACAAAGGCCGGGAACAAGGGCTTCGACACGGCTCTGTCGGCGATTGAAATGGCGAACGCGTTTAGAGAGCTGCAAAGGCTCGACTGATAAACGACCGGCTTCTTAAACGATTATGAAGAAAAAGATACTTGATGTTTTAAACACAACGGCGGGACAGCTCATATTCGCGCTCGTGTCCGGCTGTGGATATTTCATGATTTTGCTGCGCGTTATAATCGAGTGGTCAAGGGGCAGCGCGCTGCTCGCGGCGTATTTTTCGCCGTTGATCATCTGCGGCGCGGCGATTGTGATTATAAAGCTTATAAAGCAGGCGCGGGAGGCGGAGAATGACGGCGCTATCATAAAGCTTTTCGCGTTACACGTTATACTTGTTATAATAGGTATTCTGTTTTTGGCGGCTGGATTTGTCAAATAAAAATATCAGGGCGGCGAGCCCTGATATTTTTATTTATGTATTTATCTGTGTCTTCCGCGTTTGTGGCGTTTGCCGCTGTACAGGCGTTTTGAGACGCTGCCGGACGACTTTCGGCGCGAGCCGCCGTAAATCCGCTTCGCGATATTGGAAACCGACGCCGATTTGCGGAATTTCCCCGCGAAGCCGCCGATGTTTGATATATTTTTCGTGGAGGCCTTTTTGCCGTGGCGGCTGTTCATTGTCGCGGCGACGTCAACGCGCTTTTTGCGCTTGCCGGTTATCATCATACTCGTGTTGATTTTATGCTTTTTATTCAGCTCGTCATTGGTTATCTTGACAATGAGCAGCGTTATCATATAGAAAAGTGACGCGAGCATTGTCGGCAGCAGTCTTATGCAGATTATAAGCTGCGAGAAGAATAACGATATTGACACGAATATCGGCCACGCGAGCGACAGCAGCCCCAGGAATATCTGAAGGTTTACCATGCCCATAATCTTTCTGTCAAAGAAGGATATAGCTCCGCTTACAAATACGAGCGCGCCGCTTATGAACACAAGGTATGAAAGCTGTACGCCGACCGTCTGTATATAGCTATTCGCGTTGGTTTGCAGTATACCCACAAATTCCAGTATGCCGCATACAATAAGGAACGCGCCCAGCCCCATATTGATAATTGTCGCTACGAAGAACGGTTTTGAATGTTTGAGTTCCATAATTATTACCTCCCGGCAGATTATGATTATTGTTATTATTATTATACAACTAAATCAGGATTTTGTAAAGCCCTTTTTATTCAGAGTCGGTCAGGGCTGTGAGGGTTATGTCGCCCTCGGTTTTTATTGACTCGCCCTCGGCAATCTCAAACACATAAGAATGTGTGTCGGTTGTGGCAAGATCCGCCTTGTCCTTCTGGCGGTTGGATATATCCTTCAAATACAGCTTTCCGGAGCCTTCGGCTCTGTATTTGCCGGCGGGCAGGTCGGCGGGGGATTTGTAGGTCCCCTCTTTGAGCTTACGTGTTCCGCCCTCCGTTTCAGGCTGTATATCGTTAAGACTGTCAAGATACGTCTGCTTGTCCGCAAGCGACGCGTCAAGCCCGCTGTTCTTTTCCGCGCCGCGGTTTATGTCGGTATTGTACGACTCCAGCTCCTGTCTTAGCGATTCGACCTCGCCTATAAGCTTTTGGTTATCCTCTATAACCTTGTCATATTCCGCCTCCTCGCGGCGAAGCTCCTTTTGCTCATTCTTCATATCGCTTATACCCGCGCGCATGGCGCCTTTTTCGTTTGCCACGCGCGTGGCGGCGCGGGTGTGGAGGATGGAGCTGCTGTTAAGCAGCACAATAACCACCGCCGCGACGACGGACAGAAGAATGGGTAGTACGGTCGTGAGATAAAATTTTTTATTACGCATATTTGTACCCTTTCATTGCACAGGTGTGAACAATACAGTACTGCCAAGCTTCAGCCTGTCGCCGGCGTTGAGGCTGACCTCATACGGCGTTGAGCCGAGCGTGGTGTTGTATTTATTGCTGCCGTCGCTGCTCGCGGCGGCAAACGCGCCTGTGCCCACAACGTTATATCTTCCCGCGGGTATATCCTTGCCGACGGTGTAGCGTCCGGGCGACAGCGAGATGTTTGACGCCGTTTTCTCCGCGATCTTCGCGTCGATGTCGGCAAGCCTTGCTGTTTTGTCGGCAATCTCGCCGTTTATGGTTTGCAGCTCGGCTGATTTTTCGTCTATCTGCGCGCGTAAATCCGCTTTGGCGTTGTCGTAGTCGGTCACATCGCCCGCCTGTGTCTTTTTATCGCCGACGCTCTTTTTCAGCTCGTCTGTATCGGACACCATGCGGTCATAATCCGCCTTCAGATCCACGTAGTCGTCCTCCTCGCGCAGCCGCGCGGCATATTCCTCCGTTGCCGCCTCGTCCGTTGGCAGCAGCGCCGACAGCGCGAACGCGCCGCCTATTATTGCCGCGCAGGTGAGGGCGGTCGCCGCGTAGGTTATAACCGCGCGGGCGGTCGGGCTTATGCCGTATGACGCGTCATGCACACCGCCGTCGTCGGAGCCCTCCGCGTCCCCGGCGTCCTTTTTGAACCTGCCCCTTACGTTATCCGGTATTTTATCAAACAGCGCGGAAATAAATCCGCCGTTCTGCTTTTTATCCGTGTCTATACTAAGCTCCTCGACCGTATCCTCCGCGTTGTCGGGCACGGGCTTATCCTTGTAAAATTCAAGTATCTGCTCCACATTTACCGCGTCGGATATGTCCTCGTGCGCTTCCGCCGCGGGTTCCTCCTGCGGTGAAGTCCCGTCGGGAAGCCTGTCGTCTTCGTTCATAGATATACCTCCAACACTTTTTTTCATATAGTATTTACCAAAAATACCTCTTTAAACTGGTACGCAAAGCTGTCATGGGACGCTTTTGCCGTTTTGTAATCGGGGAATATGCCGAATACCGTCGGGCCGGAGCCGCTCATAACAGCGCCGAGCGCGCCGTTTTTTATCATCTTGTTTTTTATGCCGCGCACTATAGGATGCATCCTTTCCGTAACCGGCGCCATTACGTTTGAAAGCCCCCGCGCGACGGCGGCTATGTCTTTGCGCTCTATGGCGTCTGTCACAGCCCGCGTATCGGGACGCTCGGTGATGTCCTCGCTGTCAATGGCCGCGTATATCGCGGCCGTGGATACGTTTACGGGCGGCTTTACCATTAAAATATCGCACCTGACGAGGTCGGGCAGTCGGGTAACGGATTCGCCTATGCCCTTTGCGAGCGCCGTGCCGCCCGTGATGCAGTAGGGCACATCCGCGCCGAGAGAAAGCCCCAGTTCGCATAGAGTATTAATACCGAGATTGGTGTTGTATAGTAAATCGAGCGAGCAGAGCACCGCCGCCGCGTTGCCGCTGCCGCCGGCGAGACCGGCGGCTACGGGTATGTTTTTGTGAATCATAATCTTACAGCCACCGCGTATGCCGGTATATTCATAAAATGCTTTCGCCGCCATATACGCGATGTTTTTCTCGTTATTGGGCAAAAACCGGAGATTGGTGGTTATGGAAATCCCCGACGCCGCCTTGTCCACCAATATGAGGTCGAAAAGGGATACCGTCTGCATAATCATTTCCACATCGTGGTATCCGTCCGCGCGTTTGCCAAGCACGTCAAGCGTGAGATTTATTTTTGCGTAGGAACGCGCGATCGCGCGCGAGCCTGTTATTACAATATGGTCCTTGAGCATATGCGAGTATTCCTTTCGGTATGTTTGCCGTTATGTTTGGAGATTTATTTGTCAAGCGCCTCGTGCGAGGCCGCCGCAACGGCTTCTATCTCATCATCCGTTACGCGCGTTATATCCGCGCTCTTTACCAAATACGCCAGGTATTCTATATTTCCCTCCGGCCCCTTCACGGGCGAGAAGGACAGTCCGCGCGCCGCAAATCCGGTATCGGCGGCAAAATCGAGCACGCCGCGTATAACGTCAGAATGTATTTTCTTATCGCGCACAACGCCCTTTTTCCCGACCTGTCCGCGCCCCGCCTCAAACTGCGGCTTTATGAGAGCGACTACTCCGCCGTTGGGGGTGAGCAGCCTGTGCGCCACGGGCAGTACGAGTTTAAGCGATATAAACGACACGTCGATCGATGCGAAGTCGATATATTCTCCGCCCAGATCCTCCGTTGTCACATAGCGTATATTGGTGCGCTCCATATTGACAACGCGCCCATCACCGCGCAGCCGCCACGCGAGCTGGCCGTAGCCAACATCCACGGCGAACACCTTCTTCGCCCCGTTTTGGAGCATGCAGTCGGTAAATCCGCCGGTGGACGCGCCTATATCCATCGTAGTCAGACCGTTAAGGTCTATGGGGAATTCACGCATTGCCTTCTCCAGCTTAAGCCCGCCGCGACTGACGTATTTAAGCTGCTCGCCGCGTATTTCCACGTCCGTCTCGTCTGTGGAAATCATAGTGCCCGCCTTGTCGCATTTCTGGTTTTTCACGTATACCTGACCTGCCATTATGAGCGCCTTCGCGCGCTCACGGCTGCTTGTTAACCCGTGCTCGGTAAGGTATACGTCAAGTCTTATTTTTGCCATGTCACGTGTCCTTTGATTATATAATTTGCGACAGTATCCGCGTCAACGCCGTATTTTTTATCGAGCTCCGCCACGCTGCCGTGCACGATCGGCTCCGGCGGATAGGCGAACGCTTTAAACGTGCAGCCGACGCCGTGCCCCGCCAAAACGGCAGCCACTGCCTGTCCCAATCCGCCCGCCGCCACGTTGTCCTCTATGGTTATCACATGCCCCGTTTTCATCCCCGCCGCTATAACGGCCGCCTCGTTTATGGGGTGGACGGTCGGCAGCTCGACAATTTCCGCGCTTATGCCGCGCGTTTTCAGCATACCGTCCACGCTTCGGGCGGCAGCTAACATTCTGCCCGACGTTATTATTGTGACGTCGCGGCCGGACTGTTTTATATACGCCTTATCCGGCTCAAATTTCTCATACGGATACGGCGATTGCGCTCCGCCGCGCGGGTAGCGTATCGCTATCGGCCCGTCATGGCGCTCTATAGCGTATTGCAGCATATCGTCGAGTTGTCTGAATGACGACGGCGAGAGCACGGTCATATTCGGCATGCACGAAAGAAACGAAATATCGTATACGCCCTGATGAGTTGGACCGTCCGCGCCGACAACGCCCGCGCGGTCAACGGGGAACACAACATGTAAATTCTGAAGGCATACGTCGTGAAGCACCTGGTCAAAGGCGCGCTGTAAAAAGGTCGAATACAGCGGAATTACCGGTATGTGTCCTGCCGCCGCCATGCCCGCGGCAAAGGTAACGCCGTGCTGCTCGGCGATACCCACGTCAAAGAAGCGGTCGCGGAACTCCTTGCTAAACGGAACAAGCCCCGTGCCGTCGGGCATCGCGCAGGTTATGGCGCACACCCTTTTATCCGCTTTCGCTATGCGCGTGAGCGTGTTCCCGAAATGCTCGCTGTAGCTCTCGCCCTCATCTGCCGTTTCGCCGGTTTTTATATCAAATTTGCCTATGCCGTGGAATGACTCCGGATGCTTTTCCGCCGGAGCGTAGCCCTTGCCCTTTACGGTGCATGCATGTATAAGCACC
Organism: uncultured Clostridia bacterium; assembly: GCA_947628515.1. Classification (GTDB taxonomy): domain Bacteria; phylum Bacillota; class Clostridia; order UBA1381; family UBA1381; genus Ornithomonoglobus. The sequence continues at coordinate 17,427 of CANRAG010000046.1, forward strand.
GGCTTGCGCTCGTCCCGCGCGTATTCAAGGCTGGCTATGAGCGAGTCAAGGTCATGCCCGCTCATCGGTCCGATGTATTTATAGCCCAGTTCCTCAAACATCGTCGTCGGCAGTATCCGCATTCTTATGCTCTTTTTGATTTTTTCTATGACCGTCTTTATCGCCCTGCCCAAAACGGGCACGCGATCCAAAAACCCCGAAACGCGTATCTTTGACTTATAGTACACGCGGTTAATGCGTATGTTTCTTAAATGCTTCGATATTGCACCCACATTCTTTGAAATGGACATGTGGTTGTCGTTAAGAATGAGTATAAGCGGAGTCTTTGTATGCCCCGCGTCGTTTAGCGCCTCGTATATCTCGCCGCCCGTGAGAGCGCCGTCGCCGAACAGAGCGATTATATTATTCCTGCCTCCGTTTAAATCGCGCGAGCGCGCCATGCCGAGCGCGGCGGATACGGAGGTGGAGGAATGGCCGGTATCGAACGCGTCATATTCGCTCTCATCGCGTTTCGGAAACCCCGACAGTCCGCCAAACTGCCTTAACGTGCCGAATTTATCCATGCGTCCGGTCAGCAGCTTGTGAACATAGGACTGGTGGCCGACGTCAAAAATGAGCTTATCCTCAGGAAAGTTAAATACCCGATGTATCGCGACCGTAAGCTCCACCACGCCGAGGTTTGACGCGAGATGACCGCCGGTTTTGCTGACGCTCTGTATCAGAAAATCGCGTATGTCGGCGCACAGCCGCTTAAGCTCCGGATTATTAAGCTTTTTAATATCTCCCTCTGCTTGTACGTATTCAAGCATATTTTTCATGATGTAAATTACACTCTTTCTCAGTTTAATATATACGCCAATTATACCACAGCGGATTTGAAAAGTCAATGAAACGGCAAAAAAGTAAAAAAATATTAACAATTGACGGCGGCGGCAGTAAAAAAGCCATGACTATTTGCGTGAAAATACTTGAAAAATTCATGACGGAATGGTATTATTAATATAAGGCATAAAATGATTTAACGCGTAATCAAAAATATATAAAACACGAGGAGGACAGAGATGAAGAAATTAGTATGTTTAACTCTCGCGGCGTGTCTTGCGGGCGGATACGCGATACCCGCCGTGGCGGCCGAGAGCGATATAGCGCTGTATGGCGGGAACGGCGGGCTTACCGTTATTTCGGATCCCACCGGCACGGACAGGGGCAATGTGTTCTTTTTAAACGGCTACGATACCGACAGGGGTATTGACGTGGAGAAGGGAACGAACCCGTATATTGAAATGCCAATGTCGTATCTTTATGACGAGGTGAACGGCGCGTACAAAATGAAGGATGAATGGTCGGTTTCCTATGACTGGTACGGAATGTCAAAGGGCTTCCGCTACGCGTTTTTTACCGGTACCACGGATAAGGTGGGAAACGGCGTGACGGGCATTTACTATTTCCCCGATTCGGGCAGCACGTCTGTTTGCGAAGGCCTTATAAAGGACGAGAAGAAATTCACAAAGGGCGGGGAGTATGTGACGGTAAAGAACGAGTGGCACAGCTTCAAGCTCGAATGGAAGAATAAGGCGTTTACGGTGTACAAGGACGGCGAGGTTTACATAAATGTTGACGGCGGCGGCTACGAGTACAGCGATAGCCGGAAGCCGGTCGTAAGAATAGGGTACACGCCGTATCAGACCGATCCGGGCGCGTACGCGTACGTGGACAATATCGTGGTCACAAACGGCGATAAGGAGGTATTAAACGACACGGCGGACAACACGTATTCCGAAATAGGCGACGTGCCGCCGGGACTTGACGCGATAACCGTATACAAGGATATTTCAGACGGAAGCGAGACGCAGAAGCTGATAGATAACCGTCCGGACATACAGAGGCGGATGGAGAACCTCGACCGGGGCGTTGTCGCGGTCAGGACGGACGCGTACGGATTTATCTCGTGGCGCTGGCTCGGAACGGAGAGCGCGGACACGCTATATAATATCTATAAAAACGGCGAGAAGTTAAACGATGCGCCGATGAACAAGACAAGCTATATCGATTATGCCGCAAAGCCGGGCGACAGCTATGCCGTGACGGCTGTTACGGGCGGCGTCGAAGGCGGGATGTCAAAGACGGCAAAGATGCAGGACGGCGACTATATCGGCATAAAGCTTGACGTCCCAAAGGGCGGCAAGGTGAAGCTTTTAAACAATAACACGGAGGAGGAATATACCTACAGAGCAAACGATGCGTCAGCGGCTGACCTGGACGGCGACGGCGAGCTTGAGATTATAATAAAGTGGGATCCGTCAAACTCCCGCGACAGCTCGCATTTGGGCGCTACGGGAACCACGATGTTTGACGCGTACAAGCTCGACGGAACGAAGCTCTGGAGAATTGACCTCGGAATTAACGCGAGAAGCGGCGCGCACGACACGCAGTTTTTATGCGCGGACTTCAATGACGACGGCAAGGCCGAAGTGGCGATGAGGACCGCGGACGGAACCGTGGCGGGCGACGGAACCGTTATAGGCGACGCAAATAAGGACTGGCGGGACGTGAACGGGAAAAATCTCGCGGGACCGCTGTATCTGACGGTATTTAACGGCGAAACGGGCGCTATAATAGACAGCGTGGACTACTATCCGCAATCTGTTGGCGAGCGCGACGGCGTTAAATGGGATATAAACTCATGGGGCGACGACTGGGGTAACCGTTCCGAGCGTTACAACGCCTGCGTATTCTACGAGGACGGGAAGAAGCCGTCAATGATGTTTAACAGAGGCTATTACGACAAGACGGTGCTCGCGGCGTACAGCATGGTTGATAATAAGATTGTAAACGACTGGATTTTCGATACCGACTTCATACCGGAGGAGGAAGCAAAGGGTTACAAGGGAATGGGCAACCATTCGGTATGCGCAGCCGACGTCGATTATGACGGCAAGGACGAGATAATATTCGGCTCGCTCACCTTTGACGATAACGGCGAGGTGCTCTACTATGACGCGTTAAAGCACCACGGCGACGCGCAGCACATGGGCGATTTGGTTCCCGAACGGCCGGGGCTTGAAATATTTACCGTTCACGAGGGCGGAACCTACGGACACGAAATGAAGGACGCGAGAACGGGCGAAATGCTCTGGTCGTCGCCGAAAACATCGCTCGACGTGGGACGCGGCGGCTCGGATGATATTGACCCGACGCATAAGGGCGCGGAGAGCTGGTCGTCAATCGCGCTCCTGATAGGTCAGGACGGTAATATCATAAGCGACAACTACAGCATACCCGCCAACTTCTTCGCATGGTGGGACGGCGACTTGGGACGCGAGGTC
>CANRAG010000047.1 GCA_947628515.1 uncultured Clostridia bacterium
CCCGCTCTTGTCAACACCATTGTAACTATATCTGCCATTTAATTAAATCCCCTTTCCTCATCCGGCAGCTGCGCCGCTGGTACCGTGAATTTTCTGAATGTCTTTACAAGCGCCGCCCCGACGTATATATTTGTCTGTATTGTGCTTGAGAAAACCGCCGCTTCAATACTGACGCCCATAGGCAGCATATTTTCAATCATTTCAATAACATCGGCGATAGTAAAACCGGCGCTGAGTATAATTCTGCGGGGAATATTTTTTATATTCACCTTGTTTGGCACTTTGCTTTCGACAATATGTATTTCTGATTTATCACACTGCAGCGCATATGCCAAGGCTCCCACTAAATCAGGAAATGCTCCAGTCGCTATGTTTTGCATCATTTTAGCGCGCAGGCGTATAATGTATTGCTCATCGGGAAGCGCGCCTCGCTGCAGATGTACTCTACTGCCATAAATATCGTCTAATACTTTACCCTTTGCGTTATTAAGGCTTAGGGCTCCAAACAGATTTTTTACGCCGGACTCGATAATGTCTGTTGTGATTTTATTTATCTGAAGTAGCTTATAGTTATTACTTTCAGTGTCTTTCCTAAAAGCATCCGGTAAATTTTTAACAGGGTCGTCATAGTTTACTCTCATTGACTTTATCCCTCCGTAGTCGATACTGTAATATTATTAACTCTAATTATCTCATCCTTTGCGGAGTAGACCGAATCAGTACCGCCGTTCACGGTAAGGCTTGTGATTTCTGATGTGCCCGGAACTGCGTAAATTTGCCGGTATAGCTTACTGTATATTAAAGGCTCGCCAATATCTAAATTATTTATATATTCATAAATATTCGCCTTTATATTCTCCACGCCGTCATGCGGAAATTCAGAGCTGACTTTACAAGTTATTTCTATATCTTGCAGCGACTCTCTGACATAAGAAAAGACTACCGTGTGCGTTTCTCCGGATTCGTCTTTAAGAGTTACCGTAGTGGAACCGTTCTGCTTGACGCCAAACGGTTTATGCATAAAAATCGCCTCTGCAATTTCCGTGTCCAAGCCGCTGTTAGCGTATATAATTATAGCGTACTTGCCACTTTCAATCGTTAAATAATCAGATATTTCAATATTATCATCGGTAGGGTTGTCGCATATAACAACTCTGTGCACCCCGTTTATTTTCATTAATGAAGATATAAGCGCACTTTTCGTATTTGTTCCCATGCCATCAACAACATTATTGTATCGTTGACGTAATTCAACGTCCGACTCGGTATTTGCACCCGCTGTAAGAGTTTTGACATATTCGATTATTGTAACGTCATTATCGACATTGACTAAGGCGTTTATATCATGCGCGTTACCGCTTGTTCCGGCTTCTACGGCCTTAACATTCACGTCTGTATAATAACGTTCAATATCGTTTTCCAATCCTTCATATTCGGAAATAACGCAATCTGCGGTTGTATAAAACACCGCTCCGCTTGAAGATTTGACTAACGTGCCCTTTTTTAAAACATGATTTACCGTACCGTAAACACGTATTTTGTGCACGGCCGCAACTGCGGTGTTCCTCGTTATTCTTGCGAAGCTGACGTCTCGGTCAAGCGATACCCCCGTAGCGGTCGCCGGCGAGATACTGTAATAGATTTTTTCCATTTCTTCAAGCAGTTTTACGTCATACTCAGTTTCAAGCCGTATAAACTTACCCAAAACAGTATTATTATCGGTGCAGATATTTTCGCCGAACAGTTCCTTAGCGCTATTTATTTTTCCGGCGAGCACTTCATCGTATGTAGGACAGTAAAAGCCTTTTTCCGTTACTCCCCAATCCGCAATATTCATATAAAAATCACCTCTTAATCATAGCTGTTTCTTATACTGACAGACGTGCCGTTTGGCTTTTTCGCTATAAATTTTACTGACGCAGCACGAGCGGCGTTATTTACGTTAAAATCAAAATCTTCAATGGTATAGTCCGAATTGACTTGATTTACACCGCTTCTAATCTGTGTTTTAACCATATCCTCCGTTACGCCTTTACCGAGAATTTGTCTAAGATTTATGCCCTCTGTATCGTCAAAGACATCTTCGCCTTTATTGGTTTGCAGCACGGTTTTCATGGTTTGAATTTCAAGCTCCGTAGCTTCAACCATGTTAATATCGCCGTCTGAGATTGATACGTCGCCGCCAACTATCTTAAAGCCCTTCATTTTTTCACCGCCTTTATATTACGGCCAAAATAACGCTGTCGTTTATGTCATGGTGACGCGTTGGCTTGGCAATTTTTCCGCTTAAATTTTCAGCGGTAATATCTCGCTCCGATACACCGCAATATACAATATCACCGCAAGCTACAGTATCCGGCACAATAACAGTTTCGGTTGCCGCGTCATACTGCGATTTCATATATGTTATTGTTTCTCTTTTAAATTTAACATTTTGTGGAATATATACCGCAACCGGCGTTTGCTCTTTCAGGTCACCGCTTGTATTCTCTGAGTACGTTAAGGGCTGTACTCTTGCAATACTGCCGTTTACAGAAAGAACCTTTCCGATAAAAGCGGTATGAATGTTTATTATTTTGCTGTTGATATAAGTGTCATTAAAAATCATTATAAATCACCGTTTAACGTAGTTTCAATTTCAGCTTGCGTCCCTTTCCATTTTCCTTTATCCGTTATCCGGCGTATAAGGTGGGGTCACAAACGTATAACTATTAACATTTAATACTCGTGAATTAACCTTATTACTTGAATTACCTTCTACCGTTGCAAAAGTTGAGCCGCTACTGTTTTGTTTGACAAAGCCCACATGCCCGTTCGAGTTAAAATTACTCCCGGTATAGCCTTTAACAAATATGTCACCTCGCTTAGGGGTATATCCGCTGCCTTGCGCATGGTACGTTCCCCAACCGCTTTTTTGAGCCGCATACGCATATGCCGTAGCCGAGGCATAGTTAAATTTCGGTAAACCGAACCCGCCTTTTTTAAGGCACCATGCTACAAATATGCCGCACCATGCTACACCGTTTTGACCTAATTCCGCTCCGTATTTGTTGTTATTATTTCCTGTTTCCGAAACTCCTATTTCCGCTTCCGCAGTCTGTATAACCATTTCGCGCATTGAAGAACTGCCGGTGTCGCTTGATGTTCCCTCGGAAGAAAAGCTCTCCGTAGAGGTTTCAACAATTTCCGTCGTAATATTTTCCAAGCATTTTATTTCTGTAGTCGCGGACAGTCCATCAAAGCTATGAGTTCCCTCCGATACTCTAAAACTGCCATTACAATCTTTGCTTGATACATTTACGATTGCGGCGGTTGCCATTCTGTGCTGAAACAGCATTTGAATCTTATAGCCTGTTATGCTGTCCTTGTATTCTTCATTGGTGCTTTCCTCTTCAAATTGCTCCGGACTGCCTATCATGCCGGTATCGGCGCATACCGTAAAATGTATATTATCGCCTTTCCAGATAGGTCTGCAATAAATTTGAAGCTTATGGATATATACCGCCGAGCCGCATATATCGGCGTATTTTTTAATAGCCTCCGTCACGCTGCCCTTTACGGATTCGTCCTTGTCGTACTTGTGGTCTCTCCGCGTTTCGAACACGGCAATATTCAAATTCAGCTTTTCAAGCAGTGTCCTCAGAATATAGCTTGCGGTCGTGCCGGCCGTAAAGGTTTGCTCGACAATATCAATATCTTTATAATCGGCATTATCCAAAACATAGACGCTCGTAATCTTATCTACGCCGCTATGTTTAGTCTTAACCGCCGATATTTTGCCGTTTAACACAATTCCCGTGTCCGCACCGTAGCCTGCGGTAATCGTTAAGGCATTGTCTTTTTTGAAATTATTAATAGTCTGCTTTGATAAATTATAAATTTTAATTTCCGCCTCGTTAGGGACAATATCATCATCAAACGGTATATCGAATTCAAAATCAAACTCTTTACTGCTCAGTATCGTCTTATCGGTTTCAATTACCGCCGAAAAATCAAACAGTTCTCCCGGGATGCCGGGCAAGGTATCTTCGCTTGACAGTGCTAAATTTAAAGCGCTTATCAACCGTGAGGAATTCACTGCTGCGCGTCCCTCGTATATTCTCTCGCTCATGCCGTATCACCCGCATTCTTAATTTCCAAAAATACGGTTTCGCTAAAATTCGTCCACGTAACACGGTCATTTTCGCCGCTGCTATCGTTCGGGCATATAATAAGCGAAGGGTATAGCTCAGGCTGATACAGTTGTCTGAAAAGCGGCATACCGTATATAATCGGCTCGATACAAATAAGCGAACCGTTCTTGTACAGACCGACCGTAAACATATCTTCCGTTTTGTTATACCTAATCTCCAACTCAAACATCGTAGAAGGCAGAGCGATTGAAAAACGGTATGGAATATTTTCTTTTTGAATTAAAATCCTGTCTTTTTTCATTATCGGTACCCCATTAAAATTTTTTCATATGCCTTTAAAGTGGTACAGTCGTTCGGGTTGTCGAAGGCGTGCGGATTCTTTTCCATTATCCAGTCAATCGTTGTGTATGCCGTTCCGTTAATAGGGTCCCTCTTCAAATTACTGTACTGTAAAATCAGATTATACAAACTATCTCCAAGCTGAACCTCGTACCACACCTCGGAATTGTCGCCCGGTGATATTTGCTGCATACCGCCATGAGCTATTGCGCCGTCCGCCGCTGCATACCCGTTAGCCGCGCCCTTAAACTCCCGCAGCTCCATATCGAATTTTGCGCCGCCCGTCACCTCGTTCAGATGGCTTGTATTCAAACTGCGTATTTGAAAATTCACTAAAGAATTTCTTCCCTCATAGGTAACCAGAGTCCCGCTTTTCAGCCAACTATTGAGGCAGTCGAGGACCCATGCGGCGCTTCTTTCTTCACCGGAGACCTCCACGTTCGTTTCAGTGTCGTAATTGGTGAATTCCGTCCTTATTCTGCCGCGCTGTCCGTTATATGTATTGGATAATACAAACTCGTTAATCGTGTCGGAATCGGCGCAATAATCACGCGCATTATGTCCGGTTGTGCTTTTATTGATAATATTAAAACAACAGTAGTCTTTCATCCCGTTTTGAATTCGCACGGTTGAAGCGTATGGCATGGTCATCTCAAACGCCACGCGATAAATTTTACCGCTTTCTGACGCATTGCAATTTATTATATTATCGTTTTCGTCCAAGTACCGAATGTCCCCGCTGTCCCGCCAATTCGCGCCGCCGTAAAAAGCAAGCATTTCATCATTTAATCTGTCAAAACTCATTGTATCAAATGCCGAACCATCCCTCTTTACAAGACTAATCCAAGCGTTTATCGTCTTCTGCTCTGTTTTGGATGCGGATGTATAAGCGGTATAATCTACGATTTTCCCGGACAGCGAGACTTCCGCAGGCTTAGCTTTTAGGTGGTCTGTTATATCAGCGCCGTTTTCGACCGCATGCTCGGAAGCTTCCACTTCCGTATTTACACTTTCGTCTATTACATGAATATAGATACCGTTTATTAGCGCCATGTCGTTATATTCCTTTCTGTTAAAATTCTAAGGCTAAGCCCGAATAAGCTTAGCCTTAGAATGCTTGAGCTGTTTTTTGTCTGCGCCGCATTGATTCTTCCGCGGATTCCAACGCCTCCAGCACCCAGCGCTTTACTTTTCTTTCCGTTGTCCGGTCGTCGCCCGCACCGCTTACCGTCAGATAAAAGTTCGGCGCGTATGTATTTGTTTCATAAACGCCGTGCGTTGAATAATCACGTGAATCTGTCTCAGGCATGTATCTGTCAAACGGATACGCCGTCATAGCCGCTTTATTGGCCGCGGCGGTAAGCTGAGGTGTTGCGTTTTCCATACCCTTGACGCCGCCGCTGATGAGAAATTCTCCATAGCTCTCCCATACGCCCGATGGTGAGTTAATATCCTGAATTCTCCTAAACTCCGCATTTATAGCGTTCGCAGTATTGCGGGCTGCCGCAACGGCCAGGCTTCGTTTACTGTTAATACCGCTAATTAAGCCCTGTATCATATTTGAACCCACAGAACTCAAACTCACACCTGAAAACGCACTCCGAATATTCGATGCGCACGCTCGCGCGGCACTTGATGCTTTACTGCAATGTTGGCGCACTGCCGCCGCAAATTTCGCTGCCTCGGTATCTCCCTTTTTAAAAGCGCGAGTTAAGTCATTAGTCATTTTCAGACTTTCGCTTGCTATTGTCTTTGACATTTGACGCATTGATGAGACAACCACGGCAGTCAATGCGATAAATAGCGCATTCAGTATTACAATCTGCGCGTCTATTGATGTAAAGCTCCCGTTTATTGACGCGGCGCTTGCTGCCGATAGTGTTAACGCCGCTGCCAACGCCGTAAATGCCGTCGCGTTTGTTAGCAAAACCGGTGCAAGCATCGTCATTGCAACCATAAGCAATGGGATATTCTGTGCTAAAGCCAATACGTTAGGCATAAGCAATGTAAATATCATTACAAGTTGTAACATTGTGCTTACAAGTTGCAGCGTTATAGCCTGTAAGCCCGTCAAGCTCGCCAATGCTACGACCGCAGACGCGGCAAATACCCCGAATGCGGAGGCTAATGGCGTCATAGCCGCGGCTAATACCCCAACAGGTATTACGAGCGCCAGCATGGGCCCGATTAACGGCAATAACGATACCGATAAAGTAAGCGCCGCACCCGCCATTGCGGTCATTGACGCGGACATTACCGCAAAATTCGCGGCCAGTATCGTTGTTGCCGCAGCCATGCCGACCAATACCGCAAACAGAGCGGTACAAGACGCTAAAAGTACAATCGACAATGCCGATAAAAGCGTAAACTGTACCGTAAGCGGGACTAATGCCGCGCCAAGCGCCAAAACAGGTGCGACCATTACGAGCAATATCGCGACAAGTGGTGTGAATGCCGCAAGCATTAGTATTGACGAAGCTGCCGCTAAAGTCATTGATATGTTTAACATAGCCATTCCGGCAGATAACAGCATTATTGTAACGGTCATAGCCGTCGCTATTGCCAACATCGCCGTCCATGCCGTAAGAATCAGCATAGATGTCACGGCAAGTAATGTAAATTGTGCCGTAAGCGGAATCATGGCGACGCCGAGCGCTAAGGTCGATACGGCTAACACCGCCATTATAGCCGCGAGAGGCGTAACAGCCGCAAGCATTAGTATTGAAGTCGCGCTAATCAGAGTCATTTGCACAGATACAAGCGTAAGACCTGCACCAAACATCAATATCATTGCGTTTATCGCCGTCATAACCACGGATATTCCGGTTAGCGCCGCAAGAAACACCGTAGCAGTAACCGCCAGCAAAGTCATTGATACGGCTGTAACCGTCATCAATGCCGCAAAAGCTGTGAAAGGCGCGGTTGCGGCGAGCAGCGCCGCGCTTACCGGAAGCAAAGCTACCGCAAATAACATCATTTGTAACGACATTTTTGTCAGCAGTCCGGGTAATTGTAATAACGCGGCCTTAAACACCGAAATTGTCGCGCTTATAACCGTCATTGATACAGCTATTACAAGCATAGACGCCGCAAATAAAGCAGAAGCGGCGGTTAATATTGCGAATACCGCTACCAACGGTAAGAACCCCGCAGCCATAATAAGCGACGCGGTTCCCGCTATTGCCGCCCCTGCGGCAAATACGACAAGCGCCGCACCAAACGCTATTATCGCCGCCGCTCCGGATATGCCGTATTGCGTTATAACCGGTACTACCCCCGCTATAACGCTGAGCGCCGCCGCTGCCATCAGCGCGCCCGCGCCAATCAAGGCAAAAGCCGCGCCCACAGCTAAAGCAGCAATACCAAACGCAATAAAACCTACAGCGCCCGCAGTAAGTGCAGGTCCGAGAATGGCAGCTCCTACAGCCAAACCGACAATAGCGGCGGCCATTGCAATCATAACCGCGATAGCGCCCCAGCCGGCTCCCGCAATGTTTATCGCGGCCTGCGCTAACAGCGCAAGGCCGACGCAAGCCATTAGAATTGCAGCGCCAACAGCAAGCAGAGCAGCGGCCATTGCTAATATTTGTGGAACGGTCGCCGCCGCGCTTGCGCCTACCGTGCTTGTTCCGGCGGCAACTGCGGTTGAAGTGGTTCCGAATATAGCTGCCATTAAGCTTTGCGCGGCCGTAACAACTGTTGTTACCGTTTTAACAATAGTCATTACCGCTTGATATGCATAGAACGCGCCGACTACACCTAAAACGATTGGAAGAATCCATGAAAGATTATTTCCAATCCAGCCAAATACCGACATTGCAATTTGTCCGAGAGCTGTAATAACATCCATAATAGAGCTAATAGAATTTTTTAAGCTCTCAAATGTTGAAACGTCCATTTGCTGCCCTGTCAGTATTTCATACAGTCCTCTTATAAGCTCGGCAATAGCGAGTTTCGCTGCCTCCACAATAGCGCCAGCATTTGATTTTATTCCTGACACAAGGCCTTTGACTATTTCTACGCCCGCCGTAACGAGTTCCGGAAGCAGAGTTGATACAATACCGGGCAATTCTGCCGCAATAATAGGACCAAGCTCTCTTAACATAACGCCTATGCCCTCTAAAGCGCCGCGAATTGCCGGCATTATGTTCTTTCCGAACGTTTTTGCGCTGCCTATAAGATTATCCAAGCAGCGGTCAAAATTATCGCCGCCAGTAACAATCGCGACCAGCATATTAGACCATGCGGCTTTCATAGCGTTTGCCGAGCCGCTTATAGTCTTTTCCGCTTCTTTTGCGGTAGTCCCCGTTATATCCATTTCGGTCTGTATAACGTGAATAGCCTGCGTTACATCCGCAAAGCTATCTATGTTATACTTAATGCCGGATATTTTTTCGGCGTCCTTTAAAAGACGCTCCATTTCTGTTTTCGTGCCGCCATAGCCGAGTTTGAGATTGTCAAGCATGGTATAATTCTGTTTCGCAAAACCTTGATACGCATCTTGAATAGCTTCCATGCTTGTGCCCATTTTATTTGCGTTATCCGCCATATCAATAATGGCGGTATCGGCATAAGCGGCGGCCTTTTTGGTGTCCCCTCCGAGACTTGAAATTAAGCTTGCGGAAAACCCGGTGACGGTTTCCATATACGCGTTTGCGGAGAGTCCGGCAGTCCTGTATGCATTATCGGCATTATCCAGCACCTCGTTTTGAGAGGCGATTAGCGTATTATATTCTCCGGTGATTTCAGAAACAGATTTTCCCGTTGATTTTGCGTAGTCCTCAACACTTCGTCCGCCTGCACCGAAAAGTGTTTCCACGCCTCCGACAAGTTGTTCATAATCCGCATAAGCGCCTACAGAAGCCTTTGTCAATGCGCCGACTGCCGTCGCTCCGAGTGCGATGCCGACGGCCGCGAATTTCGCTGCTTTTACTATACCTTTACCCAGCAGCGAAATTGTATTTTTTAACCCGGAATTGAGTTTATCGAATGAAACACCTGCCACCTTGGTTAAAGAGGTTTTAAGCTTGTTTCCTTCCTCGATGGCGTCATCTAAACCATCGCCAAGGTCTTCCACTCCGTCACATTTTATCTTTTGCGCTTCTTCCCCTACTTTACCGAGTGAAGACGCTGCCTTTTGAGCGCCGTTCGCTACATCGCGCAGCGGGTCGTCAATACCCTTGCCGGACTGTTTTTGTAAGTTTGCAAGGTTTTTTGCAACTTTATCCAACGCATCGCCATTTGAAACGCTAACGTCAACTTTTATGGAATTTTTACTTATTGTTCCGCCGGCCATTTTGTCACCTCCTGCGCCGCGCTCGTTTTTTCATCTCCTTTTGAATTATATCAACCGCGAGATTTGCTTCTAATACCTCTTGAGGTGTCATGTGATTAAAAACATAATCATATGCTTCGGCGTCAAAGGCTCCGTCCTTTGACAGAACCAGACGCCAACAGCCCCAATTACGCCTTATTCTTCTTTTCAGCTGCGCTTCCGACAGCTTCGTTTCGAAAATTGCCCTGCATTACCTCACGGCCGAATTCAATCACCTTGTTCATGTCGCTCACATTGTCGAAGTCGTCAACCGAGACCTTCGGAGCGACAATTACGTTATCGAAAATGTACTCGGCGAGCTTCAAAGACGAGATGTTATTCGAGCCCTGAATGTAGCTGTCGTCAACCGCTTTTAAAGCCGCCGAAATGCCGTTAAACTGCGCTGTATATTCCGTACCGTCAATTGTTTTCTTTACCTGATAAAAGTTTGCCATTATAATTTCCTCCTGATTATTTTTATAAATTAAAAGGGAGAGTCGGGCTCTCCCTTATTGCTCTTACGCTGTATGCTCGTAGTCAAATACGGCAAAGTCGAATTCCGCATCTTCATGCTCCGTCCCGTTTTCTGTTGAGGGATACTTCCTTAGACTCGCCATTGAGCCGCCGAACCGTTCACCCGTTGAAGAGTTTGTTACCCAAAGCGGGAAGGGGTTTTTACGCTTAGCGAGGCCGAGAACATATCCGTACTGAGGGCTCGTCTTCTGAAGCGTAAGCGTAACTGTGCCGGCGTCATTATTAACAACCGATTTTACGCAATCGCCCTGCGCACCGTAAGAAGTCTCGAAAAAATCCTCATCTTTCTCACCGCTAACGCCGTCTTCACCGAGACCGGTAATGTATATTCCGTCAATAACGACGCTAATGTCTTTACCGTCATATGTACCAAAACCAGACATTATTTTGTTCCTCCTTGTATTATATTTCAATTTCGCCGACAATCTCTACTTCGTGTATCGCGCCGGCAAGTTTAAACGAGAATGTACCGCCGGCGTATTTACGCGCAACCCTGTCAGAATCCGGCTGTGCGTCTCTGAGCCCAAAGTTCGTGCTGTACTGATAGCTTCCTGCTTCATCATCATAAGCAATCATTCCTGCCATAGCCGCTTCCTTGAGAACGGTTAGGGTTATATTCTCAAGCTGCGCGATTCCCGAATTTGTATACGGAATTTTCTTAACCTGATTGAGAAGCTTCTGCGTTCTGTAAGTTATCTGCTGAATAATATAATCTTCACTGTCGATTATATCGAGGTACTCTCCGCTTGTTACAATACCTTCGGAAGTAACATTATCACCGGCTTTCGTTACAAACGATACTGCGCCCGCGTCATGTATCGCTTTCAGCTCAGTGCTTGTCAGGTCCACAGGTAGCAAGCCCTTAAGAATCAGGTTCTTATATGTGAAAGAGCCGGCCGCGAGTCCTGCCGTTGCGCCAACGAGCGCCGCCGCGGAATACGCATAATCCTCAGGCTTATCGCAGACAAAGATAAATGTACGATTATATTTTTTTGCGACCTCGGCGAGCTCCGTACCTTTCTGGAAGCTATAGAATACAAGCTTTCCGTCTGCCACTTCAATAATCGGTGAAATTTTGGTAACTTCGTCGGTCGTGTTGAAGCCGCTCTCTCCTGTAACAGGAATCAACTGACGCCAATTCTTGTCCATGTTATCGATTTTGCCGAGCCATGTAGCCGCATCGTCTTCAGTCTGTGCAACCGCGATTTTTGCGGGTGCATTATCCTGCGCAAAAATCAAAGCCGCCGTCTTATATACGGGACTTGTTTTTTCAAAGCCCGCGGCCACAACTTCTGTCAAATTCCCGCACTCTTTGTACTCAACAGCCTTGTCACCGCTATAATGCAGCAGCAACGGAACGCCAAAGCCTATGCTTGATACCGGCTTTACAAGGTCAATTTTAACCTTAACATCACTTATAGCCATAATTTATTAAACTCCTTTCTTTATAGTCTTGTCAGACTGTTTCTTAATTCTTACAAGCTCGTTTTTGAGCTTTACGTTTTCTGCCTTTAAAGCTGAATTTTCCTTTTTAAGCGCAAGATACTCGCCACGCTCGATTTTCATTATTTCACCAGCCATTTTTAGGCCTCCTTTGATAAAATATTCGCTTCTGAAATATACCCTGTAATTTCAAGTGTATTGTCAGTTTCATTCATAAAACTAAACGTCACGTCAAAGCCGTTTTTATATTCGTAGCCTACAGTCAGCATATTATCTCTGTTGGTAATCTCGCTTACGCTTGACACTACTATATTTTTGTCCTTTAAAATGGGACAGCCCGAA
Organism: uncultured Clostridia bacterium; assembly: GCA_947628515.1. Taxonomy (GTDB): domain Bacteria; phylum Bacillota; class Clostridia; order UBA1381; family UBA1381; genus Ornithomonoglobus. The sequence goes on from CANRAG010000047.1 coordinate 12,106, forward strand.
TGGCAAAAAAAGTCGTATGCTTTCAGCGCGAGCGCCATACTCTCTGCGCTGTCCTTAGCCTGAATAGTAATACTCCAAATTTGCGAGGCGGATATACGGTCTTTGCCGTCGTCATACTCGCCCCATGTCCCCCGCTGATTCCGCAAAAGCTCGCGAATCGTATATGACGCGAACGGATATTGCGGAAAAGGCGCAGTCGTGTTTGACCGTATAATCTGTACGCCGAGATACTCATGCAAAGCGGTCGCGATATTTTCACGAATATTATCGAGGTCAATCATCCTGCGCCGCCTCCGTTTCTTCAAAAACGCTCACCCATTTTAAAATATAGTGATACACGCCCGTAAAATCAGCGTCGTCCGCTTCTACCGTGCTGTCTATTTTGTAAACGTTTCCGAGAAATTTAACGTCGCAATCAAAAAGCGCGTCGCTCAAAGGCTCGGTCATATATAAGACCTTATCCTTTGACGTGTACGCGCCGTTTGAATTATATACTTTACTCTCCGACATTGCCATAATAGCGCCGGTCATAGTGATTTCTCGTTTTTCGCCGTCTACCCAATCGCCTTTAGCATCATACTCGCCCTCGGAATTTACTATTACAGTAAATTCGCGCGAATATTTACTAATAAGTCTGTTAAAGTTAAAATACGCCATTATTCCACCTCAAAAGTAATTGAGTTTATCATATCGCCGGTATCTACAAGCGGATTCGCCTTACCGCCATTCCGCTCCAATGTGAACGGATGTTTTGCGGGACTGCGTAAATTTCTTGCGTATGTTTTAATTTGTCCGGCCAGCACTTTACCGATAAGCTCAAGAACATCATCAGCGTCAAATACGCCATTTGACAGCATTTTTAAAGCACGTTCCGCTTGCTTTTTTACTTCGCCGCGGGACGCGTCAAAACCGTTTCTCAAAAAAGAACGCTCCGGAATATGAATCGAAGTAGTATTCGGGCTTAAATGCAAGCCGTTAGCGTGAAGCCAAGCCCGCATTTTTGGAGTAACCGCTATATTGACGCCGAACTCGTGTATACCCGCAAGCCATGCCTGCTCTCCGTCGGGTACGCCGGCTTTAACGGCGCGACCGTCTAAGTCCTTTATTGAGGCAATAAACTTATTAAGCGCTTTAGTATTACTTTTAACATGTATTTTCATTGTCTCTCATCTCCATTTGTTAGTCGCGGGCACAAAAGAGAACACGTTTTTCAGATATTTGCCGAGCAACTGCTGAGCCATATCATAAAGCAACGCGTTCTTGTTCGACGTATTAAATGACTGAGATAAGCCGCTTATACTCTCGCTTGCGACGGTAGAATCTGCTTCTGTAATCTGCCGATATTTTGTGATAAAAAGCTTCGCACCTGCCGGTAACGCGGCAAGACTCTCTATATTGTTTTTATCAAACTGCAATGTAGTGTTGTCCGATAACCAGTCAAGAGCACTTTCTACATATAACAGAGTCATTTCGTCCGGCTTTTCCGTAATAGATAACGCTTGCAAGCTTTCCATCGTCATAAGATTTCACCTACTTTGCCGAGGACGTGTCTTTCTTACCTGATGTATTTTTCTTAATCGGCGTTTCTTTAGCGTCGGGAATGTTAATCTTAACCGATTCTCCCGCTCTGTAAAAAATGCCGTTAGCAATTACATCATGGTCATATATCTTTTCTGTAATCATTCTCCGGCCACCTCAATCGCATAGCACTCGTCCATTCTCTCAAATGACGGCAGAACGATTTCGGAAACGGTTGTTTTCGTATTAACCGGGTCGTCCATAATTGTTACCGCAACGGCCACGCCGGTATTAACAATAGAAACGTTTGCGTCCGCTCTCGTGGTAAGCGTTCTCTCTTCTGGCGTAGTGCCGTAATACGTCTTGCCGAGCGCTCCATCGGGAAGCAGCATTACGATATTATCGGGATAAAATTTCTTTGCCGTTCCCGTCTCGTCCTTAAACTGCTTTGTGTAAATAATAATTGTAAGGTCAAGCTCTTCCTCAATGTAGCTCTTTACTCTCGCCGACGTATAATTCACGTTCGCGGTTGTATTTTGTGCGAGGATTCCGCTTCTTACTTTAGCGCTGTTCTTTATCATGTTGAACGTCGCTTTCGACATCAGCGCTATTTTCGGTCTATTACCAGAAATAGCCTCCTGCGCGTCAAGGGCGTTTTCAAGGTCCTGCATGGGGTCGCATGTTTCCGCTGCACTCCACTTGCTCTCCGGTGTGACGATTTCCGCATAATGCGACGTTTTCCAAGAGCTGTCCGTATCGTAATTATATGTGTAATCTACGCCGTTTGCCTTTATGCTTATACCTACCTTGCCGCCTATCGGCGCGAGTAACTGCATTCTCATACGCTCCGGCACAACGTCTGCGCCGTCAACAAGGGTAGTCGCGTCGTCAAAAATACGCTCTAACACCTGTACGGCGTAGGGGTCGTTGCTGTCCTGCACACGCATAATCTCCTGCTCATCTTCCTCTTTTACAAGCATAGACTCGCGGAAGAATGCCATTTGTGTCTCGTCTACACTGATTCCTACACGGTCGCGGAATTTTGATTTGCTGTCAAAGTTGGACGGCATAAGCGATACAGCTAAGCCTTTATGTCCTCTTATCCATTTAAGGTCAAGACCTGCCTTTTTCGCCGCTGGGAAAAGACCCGTGCCTAAGTACGGAATCCTATTGCTCGCCACTTCCGTATAGTTAGCGCCAATAGCTTCCGCTGTGAAAATATCTGTTAATTTCATTATTTGTGGTCCTCCTTAGATAAATTTAATCATACTAAGCGCGGTTTTTGCGTCAGCTTCGGGAGCCGTAGGCAACTTATTTGCCTCAATAAAACCGTGTATAACAATAGTGCCGTTAGGATTCTCCGTCTTCTTAACGTCTGACAGAAGAACGCCTATAGCCGTGCTGTCGTTTGCGGGAATAATAGTACCCGCCGGCACGATACCCGTGCCGTTATCGCTAATGCTGCTACAATCATACGGCATAGCAGCATAGTGGTCACTGGCGAGAATAAACTTATCCGCCGCGATACTTGTTCTTTTAAATTCCATTACTTTTTACCTCCTGTATAATATTCTAATATACTGCGCGCCTGTTTATTTGACTCCGCAGCTTTTTTACCGAGCTGTTCCGCTACCTGCAGACCGGGTTTCTTATCTTTTCCGTCGCCTGTTCCTTTGCCGGGAACTCTGCCGTGCTCCTTGAACGTTTTGCTTACTTCGGCAGATACTAATTTCTTTACAAGCGTATCAAGAGTTTTTACCCTCGCGTCAATATCCGCTTCCTCATCGGCCATAACAAGGTCAATAAGTCCCAGCGCCGTATCTGTACCGTCGTCAAGACCGGCCCCCTTTATCGCTGTCATGGCGTACATTCTGTTTTTCTCAATCCTAAGCGCTGCTTCTCGTTGTTCAATATCCGCCTCTCGCTGCGCAATCTGCGCGTTTTTAAGCTCGTCTCCCGTCAACTTAGCCTTTTGCAAGTCAGCCAACTGCCCCCGCAAAGTCTTATTTTCGTTGCCGAGTTTATGCGTTGCTCTGTCAATCTCAGACTGCAAAAACTTCTTAAACTCGGGCGTATCGAAGTTAAACCCTGCCGGCTTCGCAGCGTTCGCCGGAGACGCGCTTGCCGGAGGCGTTCCCGTTGTGTTTACTGCTGTACCTGTTCCCGTTGTGTTCTCGGGCAGCGTTCCCGTTGTGTTCATGGGTGTACCAGCACCCGTGTTTGCGCCGATTGCCGGTGCACCTGTTCCTGTAGCGTTTCCGTCCATAAAATAAACCTTCTTTCTTTGAGTCCGTCACTTAATAACGTCCACATATATTTTTGAGTCCCATAAACAAGCCCCGCAAGCATTTTGTATACGTCCTAATAAAAAACCAAGGTCAATATAAAACGGAGCCGTAAAACTGAAATACGGGCTCCACAAACTCAAGTTGCTTATTTATTGTCCACTTTGTCGGACCGGCAAGAGTTGAACTTACCTTTACGCGCCCGCAGTCCGTCATAAACTCCATATGGCGCCGCGAGTTAACCGTAGCGCCATAACTGATAGGATGAAAAATTCAAAAGCCTTTTTAAGCCACGCTCAGGGCATGAAAAAAACGCCGAGTGTCGGCGTCTTACATTTTATTGCCCGTAAAGAGCTTTGTTTACTTTAACCGCAGTTATACCCGATTTCAGCGCCGGCCAAATCAATAGGCGCTTTATGCGCATAGCAATCCACAACCCAAGACCTTTGCCTATTTATATTTCGCATGGCCTCTTCTTCGGAATAATGCCAATCACTTAATGTTAGCCACTTGCAAATGTCCTTTATATATGCGTCAATATCTTTATAGGTAAACGGGTGCGCTTTAAGATATTCTGTTTTTTCTTTGCTTGTCATAGTAAAAAATTGTGTATACGTCATTCCACAATCCATTTCAAAAGCCATAATGCAATCTCCTTTAAATAGAATCGTCTCTTACTTTTTGAGCTTTATCATAATTATCGCTTGCTACTACAGATTTCTTAAAGTCGTCCGCAGTTTTATATTTACTTACCTTACCAGTGTATTTATAAAAAATTATATCTTCGGGCGCGTCTCTTTTTGCGTCCCAACCCTCAGGCGCATAATTGCTATCCCATTTACACCAGCTAACCGGCTCAAAGCCTTGCCTTATATAAAAAGCATGATTGCCCTCGTAACTGTCAAGTTTATTTCCACCAGCCTTTACGGCTTTAGACATAAGCTGCCAGCCTCTAACCGAATCACCGAGCATACTGCAAACACTTACAATATCACCGTCTGTCGTTACTGCCGCGACGCTGCCGCCTTTTGTAATGTGACAAAGCGCGTTTGGATGCGCGGACTTAAACTCTTCCGCGGACATAGCTGTAACGCGCCATGCTTTATCGGCGGGTTGCGCTGCTTTAGCCGCGTAAACCGCGTCTGTAAATTCCTCAGGCGTCGCGTTATTAAAAAGCTCATTATTTATTATATCGTCTTTTTCTCTATTTGTAAACGGCTTTTCTCTAAAATGTTTACCCGTTTTCGCAAAATATTCCTCGTCGGTCATTAGCTCGCGCTCTACATAACAGCGGCAGTTACAATCTTCCGCCGCAATACCGCTCATGCCGGGACACGGCGCTCTTGCGCCGCCCGTTAGCTCAAAATCTTCATCTTGTAAAACCGAAACATCGTCCATGTCGCGGTGATTCGCAAGATTTGTATGACGCACTGCACCGTCCTGCATAGTCCGCCACGTTTTTACAAGCCTGTATTCCGAATCGTGCTCCACCAATTTATCTTCTATATTCGTCGCGGAATCGTTAAAGCCCGCTTCTCTTACGCGGTGCGCTTCCGTTCTCGCAATTAAAATGGATTTTCTGTAATCTTGGTCAACATATTTCTGAATACGTCGCGCCATTGTGCTCATACGGTCGCCGTTATTGAGCCCGATAGCGATTTCGCGCCTGACGCTTGATATAATATTCTTCCGGTTACGTTCTAAGGTCGGTTTTAAGGTCAATTTGTCAATCGGATTCTTGACTGCCGCTTTCACCTGCAACGGCGTTATAGCTTTTATCTCATTAAATGTGTCTCGAATTTCCGATACCTTGCTGCATTTCTGTACTCCGTCCGCCATTCCGGTGTAGCATGTCTTGTAAGTTTCCTCAATAAGACCTTGTACCTCTTTTTGAACCTCTGGCGTAATATCGTCAAATTTCGCAATGACTTCCTCTAAAAATCTCGCGTACTCGCGGTTTTTTTGAAGTATCGCAAAATCAAGTTTATCGTCTTCGGCGTATTTAACGTATTCCGAACCGATAAAAGAGTTAAGCTCCTTTTTCAGCTTTGCGAACATTCTTCTGATTTTTGCTTCGCTGCCGGCTTCGCGATGTTCCGCAATCCTGCGAACCTGTATCAGATATTCTTCAAGAACTTTTGTTTCTACAGCCATTAAGCCTCAGCCTCTCCGTTTATGCCCGGCTCCGTTTCCGACATAAAATCATACGGCTCGGTATCGTCCGGTAAGTCGGGGATTCCGTTTGTCTCCTTCTCGATAAGGTCCATAACCCAGTCAATATCGTCAATGCTCGACAATGCCAATGTATACGCGACTTCCTTAGGCAGTCCCGCGGCGATAAGCTGCTGCGCAGCCTGCGCTTCACTAAGAATATCCAACGGAAAATTACGCTTAAAGTCCATTATACATTGGAGCGGGTCTACTGATATTTTCTTTTTGCCCCAACTGCTTGCAAGCACCTTAAACATATAGGTACCCGCAGCCTGCATTTTAGCCTGAAACATACCGCATTTCGTTTCAAGCCCGATAAGCTTAAACTTTAGAGATACGCCGCTCGCCGAACCAAAGGACTCGTCGTTAAGATTCGGCGTTTTGCTGAAACGGTATATATTTTCTTCCATACGCGTAAGATTGTTTTCCGTAAAAGTATCGTTTATATCCTTTGTAAGGAAATATACTTTACCGTTCGCCGCGCCGGAATAAATCTTTATAGTACCGGTCTTTTGCGCCCGCTCTATTTCCTTATCATCCGCATTTACGTTCTCGAATACCTGATACGCTCTCGCAAAACTTTCTATTTCATTACTGCAATCAGATACCGCTCTATCGTAAGCGTCTATCAAAGCCATTACCTTTTCGGCGTCGCCCAGCATTTCCTTATTATTAGGGATTATCTGCAGCGGACAGTAATCGAATAAATGCGGCTCCTTTTTTACGAATGTTAAGTTGTCGAGATTCCCCTCGTAATAATAAATATCGGTATTGTCGTAAAACTCAACCTTCCAAATCGTATGGTCCTGTATATCCTTTGTCTTATAATACCGCAGCGCGTATTTCGGCTCGGTAGGCTCTAACTCGGTAAGCACAATAGTCTCATACGGCAAAACCGCCATACACCGCTCGTTGCCCTCAGGGTCAATAAAAAATAATCTTCCCGCATATCCGGCAATAGCCGCGTATTTCGTAATTTCCATATCTATATCCTGCATATTGTTACGCACAATAAAATCCGTAATAACTTTAGAAGCTTTGTCCACAGCCTCAGCCGAGCCTGTTTCCTCCACTGATTCTTCTGTATTACTGTAGCTGTACGCAATGGGTTTGCCTGCGAAATAACCTACCTTAAAATCAATTATTTCGCCGTAAAAGTCATTATTTATTTTATTGTTAATAGCCGCGGAATCCTCGCTGAAACGCGGTCGTCTGCTGAATATCGGCACGCCGTTCTCAAGTGTTTTGTAACGGTCAATCAGCTTTTTGTTATACGCCGCATTATGCTTATGCTTATTTATGATACGGTAAAGGATTTTTACGTCTATACCATTATTATCTATTGCGTCAATCTCCGCTGTATAATCAGGATATAATCTCAAATCTGTTCTCATACCTTTACCCGCTTTCCGACTCTTTCAACGAGTTTCTTATCAATCATAAGAATGCGGCCATTACTTACCGTAAGACCACACTTAATACAAACATCTACATCATTTATCTTTTTCCAATCATGCTTACACATTATAATCTCCTTGTAATAGGTGTTCCAAATCCAAACTGTAACGGCTCCGACCCGTACCGCAGCGCGTCCAATAAGTGATTATCTTTATCAACCGGCGTATTAAGAGGCTTGCCGAATTTATCCTTCGCCCACTGATAATTAGATATTTCTTTTATAAAATTCTTGCACTTATAGTGCACAATAATATCGTAACCTTGTAGCCATTGAATACCGAATTGAATAGAATTCGGACCTTTCGCGGCGGGAATTGCTTTTATGCCTCTTGCCGTAAGGTCAAGTATATTCTGCTTGCCTGCGTAATCGCATATTACATATCTGTTTCCGATTCGCCGTCTCACTTCGGACGCAAGCATATCAAGCGTTAAATGACCCGCGTAAAATTCGTCAAATATGTAAATCTTCTTTTGTCCTGCCTCGAAGTCAAAACTAATTAAAGCGTTGGGGTCGTCGACGCCAAAGTCCAATCCATGGTAGATATTTGCGAATGTAGGAAGTAATTCCGTTAAATCCTCAACTCTCCAATTCTCAAATACCATGCCCTCGGTTGCGCCCCATTCGCCGAGACCCGCAACGGCATAACGCTTAGGTCTGTTTATCCTCATATCCTCAAACAGCTGTAAATCTGCCGTGTCAAGCCATTCATTACACATATAGTTAGTTGTTATAGCAAGAATATCTTCTGATTTCGTATCAAAGAATCTCGCTTTTAACCAATGCTGTTCGTTCCATGGGTTAAATGTAAGTGTTATCTGCTTAAATAATCCGTTAGGCGTGATACCTCTTATAGACTCGTCTAATGTATCAAAATCAGCCTCGTTTGTAATCTCGTAAGCCTCTTCAATCCACATCCAGCATAACACGCCGACGTCAACCGTTATTGACGTAACCTTTAACGGGTCGTCAAGGCCTCTGAAATATATTTTCTGTCC
>CANRAG010000048.1 GCA_947628515.1 uncultured Clostridia bacterium
AGAAGCAGATAGGCTCGATGCAGGCTGAAAACCTCGGACGCATGGAACGAACGCTTAACGAGATGAACGCCTCGCTCGACCGCCGTCTTTCGGAGCTGCGCCGCGAAAACGCCGAGCAGCTTAAGGAAATGCGCCGCACAGTGGACGAAAAGCTTCAGGAAACGCTCGATTCGCGGATATCCCGCTCCTTTCGCATGGTTAACGAACGGCTCGAACAGGTATATAAAGGACTTGGGCAGATGCAAACGCTCGCTCGAGGCGTGGGAGATCTCAAAAAGGTTTTCTCCAACGTGAAATCACGCGGTATTTTGGGCGAAATACAACTCGGAGCAATACTTTCCGACATTCTCGCGCCCGAACAGTACGCGGAAAACATAGTCACCGTTCCGGGCAGCCGCAACCCGGTCGAGTTCGCAATACGCCTTCCCGACCACGACGGAGCCATAACCTATATGCCCGTCGATTCAAAATTCCCCGGAGATACATACTCCGCCCTGCTCGACGCGCGGGAGTCCGGAGACAGGGATGCCGTTGACGCGGCGGCGAAGCTGCTTTGCCGCGCGCTCCTGTCGGAAGCGCGGGATATACATCAAAAATACGTATCTCCCCCGTACACGACCGATTTTGCGATAATGTTTCTGCCGGTCGAGGGATTGTATGCCGAAGCGGTGAACATGGGAATGATTGAACGGCTTCAAAGCTCATATAAAATCATGCTTGCAGGCCCCAGCACAATGGCGGCAATGCTGAGCGCTATACGCATGGGATTTAAAACGCTCGCTATAGAGAAGCGATCCGCGGAGGTATGGGAAATATTGGGCAGCGTAAAGACCGAATTCGATAAATTCGGCGAAGTTCTGAGCGCGGCGCAGCGCAGACTCAACCAGGCAAATGATGAGCTGGACAAGCTTGTCGGCGCGCGCACACGAGCCATCGCGAAGAAACTCGACGCCGTGGAGCAGACCGGCTACGGAGTCGAAATGCTTGAAGACGAGGAATAACACGATCAAGGCGCTCCGCCATTTGCGGCGGACGCCGGTAAAGGAGAAACTATATGAAAACAATTTTATGCTACGGCGATTCAAACACATACGGACATCTTCCGCTTGACGGCTCGCGGATGCCCGCTCCATGGCCCAAGGTGCTCGGCTCGCTTCTGCCCGAATTTAAAATAATCGAAGAAGGGCAATGCGGCAGGACAACGCACCGATATGAAACAGACCCCGCGCAGGACGGCACGGTTCGGTTCGGAGAGCTGCTTCAAGCGGGGCTTAACGTGGATTTGCTCATTATCATGCTCGGCACCAACGACACGCTAAACGGTATAAACTGCGAAACCCGCGAAACTGTTGAATCGCTGCGCGCATATATAAAGAGCTGGCGCAATACCTACGGCGAGAACAGTAAGATACTTCTTATATCGCCCATACATATAACCGACGCATTCAAAAGGCATGAGGTTTTCAGTGTGGTTTACCCCACCGACGCGCCCGCGCGCTCAGAAACGTTCTCGCCCGCGTATGAAAAGCTGGCAAAGGAAGAAAATGTATACTTTCTTGACGCCGCGCAGTATGCTGAAACCTCCGACAAGGACGGGATACATATGGAACCGGAGGCGCACAAAAAGCTCGCCTTGGCAATCGCAAAAAAAATAGTAACCATTTTTGATTGATGAAGGAGAATTAATCATATGAAAAGAAAATTTATCGCAATTCTCGCGGCTTTAATGCTGCCGTGCGCCGCCTCATGCGCTCCTTCCGCTCCGTCGGAAGCGACGCCGGCTTCCGAGGCAAACGGTAGCGCGCATATGCCGACTGCCACGGCTAAACCGCAGACGCCGGCGGACACTATGACAACTGAGGAAAAGGTCGGACAGATATTCATGGTGCGCTGTGACAGCGCGAATATGGAACCTCTGCTCGAGAAAAATCCGGGCGGAATACTTATGTTCGGCGTTGATTTTGACAATCTCACAGCTAAGGACGTAAAGGCGAAAATAAAGGGATACAAGGACGCGCTTAAAATCACTCCCTACATCGCGGTTGACGAGGAAGGCGGAACGGTTACGCGCGTAAGCTCCCACAGTTCGCTTGCGCCCGCAAAATATGAGAGTCCGCAATATTACTATCGCATGGGCGGCGAAGCGGCGGTTTACGAGAACGCGGGCGAGAAGTCCGATTTGCTCGTATCGCTCGGCATAAATATGAACCTTGCTCCTGTCGCTGACGTCTCCACGAACCCCAACGACTTCATATACAAGCGCTCGATAGGTCAGGACGCGGAGACAACCTCGGACTGCGTTGCGGGCATTGTGAAGATGATGTCAAAGCATAATATCGCGTCATGCCTTAAGCACTTTCCCGGATACGGCTCGAATGTGGACACACACACCGGCATAGCCGTTGACGAGCGCCCCATGGAGTCCTTTGAGACATGCGATTTCCTTCCGTTCTCCGCGGGCATTGACGCGGGATCGGACGCTGTGCTTGTTTCGCACAACATAGTCACATGCATGGATCCGTCGCAGCCGGCCTCAATATCCCCCGCCGTGCACGATATTCTGCGCAATGAGCTTGGATTTGAGGGTATAATAATAACCGACGATATGTCCATGGACGCCATAAAGGACTACGAAACGCCGTATGTCAAAGCGGTGCTCGCGGGAAATGATATGATAATCGCGAGTGATTTCCAAACCGCCTACAACGAGGTCCTTGCCGCCGTAAACGACGGAACCATACCGACAGACACGCTCGACGCGGCGGTAAACAGAATTATAAACGCGAAAAATGCGTTAAAATAAAAAGGGGGCTTTTTTACAGTCCCCTTCTTTACTCGCCCGAAGAATATTCTGTAACTTTCTTAAAATCAATTTCTACGGATAGTCTCGCCTGCTCTAATCATTATAACCTCGTCTCCGTCCTCTACCCATACATCAGCTGCCGATGGATTATATATCATTTTTTTATCTATGCTAACCTGCAAGCTATTATATGCTTTTACATAGTCGTAAATCTCAATATTGGTTGCATACCATACGTTATCACGACCACTCATAAATTTTGCAAATTCTTCCATAATATTCCAATTACCATCCCTGTCAAATTCAAAACTGTGTCCCCAAACATAAAACAGCGGCTTTTTGCGCCACGGATAATTCGTATCAACAAATGTTTCCGCGTAGTCCATAAGTTTTGCATCATTATGATGACAGGTCGGGTGAAGCGTCAGCCAATTTTGAGGCAAATAAAACCCGCCTGTTGACTGTACTGTTCTTGAATAGCATATCCCGCAATCTCTCAAAATACCTATTACATCATCATTATAAGTTCCATATGGATAAGCCATGCCTCTTACAATCGTTTGAAACTCCCGTTCTAAATTACGCCTGTCCTCGATTATTTCATCTATCGCTTCCTGACTCTTTATTTGCGTCAAAAAAGGATGAGTAAGCGTATGTACTGCTATTTCATGACCCGAATTGATATATAATTCCTTTGCTTCCGAAAGCTTCAGGTTCCCGCCGTATTGCTCACGCTCCACATTTTCCGGCAAAAATCTGCCGGAATTTATATTAAATGTTGCTTTCAATCCATACTTATCAAAAATATCCATGAGCCTTTTATCTTGTACTGTACCATCATCATAACTCAGAGTAAACGCTCTTGGTTTTCCATCTTTAAATCTTATATACATACTAATACCCTCCTCGTTTTACTTTATTCTATCTGAAAAGCGAAAACAAAATGTTATTGCTAATCCTATCATCATAATTACAAACCATATAATTATTATACCTCTCCAACCCGCGACACTCATCGCCTTTGCAAACACTATATTAGCTAAGGCAGCGGCAAAATAAGCTGAGCAGTCGAGAACACCGTTTGCGCTTGATACCTTTCCGCTTTTTGCAAGGCTCGGAACATATATACTCCACAAAGCTGCCGATGCACATGCGACCGCTGCAAGCGCAACAACAAAAAGCGCTATATTCATCCATACATTTGTAACAAAAAACATTGCCGCATACATTACTCCGGATACAATGAACATTATCCTTATAAGTTTAACATCGTTTTTACCAAGGAGCTTAAATAATATAAGACATATAAACGGTGCTATTGATTTTAAAAGCGATATAACAGAAAATATTACTCCTGACGCCTCAGGAGAAAATCGCAAATATTCATTTACATACGTTGGTATCCAAAATGCTATTGATGATGCAGATATTTCGGCGATCATTCCTATCATCATATATATAATAAAATTCTTTATAAAAAATACTCCAAAGATTGAGGGCTTGTCCGTTATTGTTTTTTCCGCCTTCTCCGAAGAATTTATAAATCCTATCCTTTCAAAACACGAGAATATCACAAATCCTGACACCGCTGTTACATAAGCTATAATCGCTGATACCGTATAAACCATTCTCCATTTGAATATTAGAGCAAATATGCCGGTAACGAGCGGTCCGAAATGGCAGGAAAAAGAGAAAAAAGTACAGCATACACGCGCATACGCCGGCAAGGTGTTCTCCGATATAGCCTTCACAAGAGGTCCGCGCAGCATTGAAAAACCATATCCCATGCTTGCAAAGCAAATAAAATGCACTATATGTATTGTAGTATATGGGAATACAAGCATAGCCGTTCCGCTGGAAAGGTAAGCGATAAGCACCATGAATTTGACCGCTATTCTGTCTCCGGTCATCCCGTTTACAAGCTGCCCGCAAGAATAAAATATCATATATATCGAGGACAGTCCGGCAATATATTCTTTCGAAAATACACCTTCACTAATGATGCCGGGCGTCACAACACCAAGTATATTGCGCATATAATAGCTCATAAAATAGGTTATTATACACACCCCGCCTATCGAAATCGCTTTTTGGGTTTCATTCTTTTGTGTCATGTTATATTTCCTTTTACAAATAATATTACGAGTATAATATATAAGTAATTTTACTATTTAAACAGTATAATTAACTATGCCTACATGCCGAATGCCACAAAACAATAGTCATCATTCCAATTTTCCTTATCACACATATTCCAAATACATTTTTCCTTATAGAATGACATAGGACCTACCCAATAGGATTCACCCTCCGGAAGATGATGCGGACCTAACAAATTTCTGAGATTATTTGTAACAGTAAGCCTTATTTTTGTTTTGCCCGCTGTTCCGAATTCTGTAAGCGCAAGACGGTTATCGGTAAGAAGCGTTTTCCTTATGCCGTTAATTTCAACCGTAACTGTGCTTATGCCTTTCATATCAAACTCGAGAACGGGATTTGCTCCGCGGATATCCAATTCGCCTGTAAGAGTCAGTTGCCCGCAAAAGAACGGATAACCCTGCTGTTCGATATTGTTTGGCCTGATTTTCCTCTTTGGCTTGTCTATAACAAAATCTCCCGAATATCTGACCGCGTTTTTATCAAGCTGCTCCCATTCCCCGTCGGTTCTCACAGCAAAATCACCTACAAGGTAGATAGCCTCTATTTCAATATTGTATACAAGCTTATTCTTCTCTGTTTCGCAGTATTTTGCTTTTTCAAGACACTCATAAACGCTATTATCCTGCTTGAAATCACAATCAAATGAAATGGTGTTCCCGCCTTTTCGCAAATACCTTGCAATATCTATTTTCTTAAAACTTTTATCGATAACACACCCGTTTACAGTCTTTTCTATCTCTTGCCCATTCACGGTTATTGTAAATATTTCGGGAGTTTCACAGACCAATTCGATTTTACTCGGAACTTCTTTGATATTCACATGATAATCCTGATGAATTTTAACCGCTTTTGCAAGTGCGTTTGCTCTTTCGCAGATATTTAATACATATCCGTTTTTCTCCTGCAATACTCCGTCAAAATAGTAATCGCATTTGTCAAGCGTGAGCATATTCAGGACGGGACTTGTAATTTCAAATTCACCGTCAGGCTTTATTATAGTTGCTTCCGCGTTTTTATTTTTAACGTTTGCCGAGCCGTCCTCGATTATCATAAGACTTCCCCACGGCTCAAACTCATGCTCGCCTGTAAACGGGAGCAAATCGCCCGTATAAATATCAAGCATACTTCCGCTTATGTTGATTTTTGCACTTTTTCTGTCCTTTGACGTATTTACAAAATAGTGCGCTTTAAAATCATCAAATATACGTTTTGTATATGTAATTTCCTTATTGTCGGTCACATCATTTGGCTCAAACTCATCCACACTTACTACCTTACCGCCTTGCGCTTTGAACTCCCCGATAAGCTTTTGGGTTTTGGGAAGTAATATTTCAGAGCCGCAATCAGCGATAACGCTGTATTTCTGCTCGCCTATAACAAACCTTCCCTCCTCCACATAAGCATGGCGCTCTATAATTATTTCATCGCCAAGATGATAAATAATATGCTTTTGCTCCAATATTTTTATCGCGTCCAAAAGCTTTTCATTCAACTCGTCAATACCGGCGTTTTCACCGTCATCATACATCGTCCACGCGGTCGTCATAGGATGCAGTAACAGAACATCCGCCTTTTTCACACCCTCGGAAAGGATCATGCCTATTCTTGACATTGCATCATTGAATTTTTTATATTCACGCCACCATGGCTGCTGATAATACATAGCGGGCGGATAGTCCCTTTTTCTCATTCCTCTTATGGAATATCCCTCAAGGTGCTGACAAAGAAGATTTATTCCGTGTACCATCTGCCATTCATAAATACCCTTTAATTCCGCGAAGCTCACATTATGACCGCACAAGGCAAAGGTTTCCGCAATCACCTGTTTTTTTCCAAGCTGCTCACAAACGGACGATACCTGTATAGGCGTAAGGCATTGGGTTATATCCCGTCCCAGCCAGTCCATTCCGGGAATATGCATATACTCGTAATGCGGCATGCACGCTCCGTTTGTAATAAGCTGCGACATAAGGCTTTCCTCAAGAAGCATATGCCCCGTAAGCTTCAATCCTTTATCTTCGCACCAATCATATATTTGTTTTAAAAAGCTTTCGGAAAACAGTTCCGTTACCATTTTCCAAAACTTCACTCTTGTGTTTTTATAATCATCCTTCGGCAAAAACAGTTCTTCAAGATGCTCTGATATTTCTTCGTCATATCTGCTCCGATATTCCCTCTCAAAGACAAAGCTCCATGGAATACCGTCCCGTGATATTTGAGGCTCGTCTGTAAAAAATCCCTCGAAGGTATTGCCGAATTTTTCATAATACGGCTCGTATGCCGCTTCTATGAACTTTTTAATAACCTTTTTATCAAGAACGTCAACATAGTATGGGTTAACGTCAAAGTAGAACCAATGACTGCCGCTTTTGCAGATGACGTTGTTTTCAGGCTCTGTTTCGCTTATTCTTAAATATTTTTGCTGATACTCTAAGCCAAGTCCGTTTACAGCGCCATTGCCAAATCCCGACGGCCAACCGTTTTCATCATACGCCCAAGGTTTCATACCAAGACGGTTTCCTTCGTCAATGGCAGTTTTAACATTTTCAAACCACTCATCACCCATATATTCAGTCTGAAGCCCGCCTCTTGCATGCATAAAATAGCCGCCGATACCTGCTTCATCCATCAGATTTACTTGTCTGACGGTTTCATTGGTATCAAGCTTTTCGTTCCAGCTCCAAAATGGAATAGGACGGTATTTCCCTGGGATTTTTTTATAATTCATGTTCCAATTCTCCTCGTTTACAAAGCTGATTGAGTATCATCGGGGTATAGCCTGTCATAATAAACTCTCTGATTGGAGTCGGGTCTATAACCGCGATAGTAAACCTGTGTATTTTAAACTTTTTTCATTTTAAAACCCGTTCCAATATTGCTCATTTCAGAATATATAATGTGATAATAGGGAAAGCCGGTTTTATTCGAGCAATAAGATTCCGTTTTTTTGAGATGAGCGATATGTAGTGTAATATCAGTATAATATTTTTTTATAATTTTGAAAACTATACGATTTTACTTTTAGCGGGGGTGTTTTTGTCTTTTTCTTTTATTCTCAAATCAAAAATTTCAGTTGTTTCTTACAAGGCTCCGGAATACGGTACGGTCGAAATTCTAAACAAAATAGAATAATTCGTGTAAAAATAATGTAAGATAACAAAAGAACCGCACTGTTATGCGGTTCTTTTGTTATATGGTGACTCCTGCGGGAATCGAACCCGCGTTGCCGGCGTGAGAGGCCGGAGTCTTAACCGCTTGACCAAGGAGCCATACCTTTTCTCAACGACAAGACTAATTATAGCAGAACTTTCATTGTTTGTCAACACTTTTTTGAAAAAATTTTATCCTTATACTTGCAAAAATAAGGGCGTTGTGCTATAATATATGAGAATATTTAATTTATTAACAGGCAGGAGTGTTTAGGAATGTCAGGTCATTCAAAATGGAGTACAATAAAAAGGAAGAAGGGCGCCAACGACGCGGCCCGCGCAAAGGTATTTACCAAGATTGCGCGAGAGATGGTGGTCGCTGTTAAAGCGGGCGGTCCGGATCCGGAAAATAACGCGAGTCTTAAGAATGTAATCGCAAAGGCGCATGCGGCGAATATGCCCAATGACAATATAAACCGAACAATCAAAAAGGCAGCTGCATCCGGCGACGGTGACAACTATGAGCCTATAACATACGAGGGCTACGGTCCGTCCGGCGTCGCGATAATCGTCGAGACTCTTACCGATAACAGGAACAGAACCGCGGCGGATGTTCGAGCCGCGTTCTCAAAATACGGCGGTAACATGGGTACAACAGGCTGCGTAAGCTTTATGTTCGACCACAAGGGTATTATAATTATCGAGGACGAGGACGGCGAGCTTGACGAGGATGAGGTAACAATGGACGCGCTCGAAGCCGGCGCGGAGGACGTCACTATTGAAGACGGCATTATAGAGATTGAAACCGACCCGATGGAGGTTGAGTCGGTGCGAGAGGCACTTGCGGAAAAATACACAATCGTTTCGGCAGAGGCGGCGCAGGTTGCGCAGACCTTAACGACACTCACGGATGAAAAGCAGATTGCGAATATGCGGAAAATGCTCGACACCTTTGAGGACAACGACGACGTTCAGAATGTGTATCATTCATGGGATGAACCTGACGAGGACTAATCCCATGTGTTATATAATTAAAGGAGGCTATTAAAATGGCATGTTTTTTGGTTCCTACAGCTGAGGCTGTAGTCACAACAATCATCAAAAAGTGTTCTGACAAGAAATCAGACAGCAATCCGGCGGAGTTCGCAGCAAAGCACCCGTTCCTCGGCAAGCTCGGATTGCTCAACAATATGCTCTGGGGCGGCTCGGCGCTGCTGTGTCTTGAGCACGTATGGCACGGCGAGGTATCGCCTGTTTTCCCGTTCCTTACCGCGGCGTCAAACCCCGCAAGCGCGGCGGAAATGCTTCGTGAAATGGCGACATCGGGCATTGCGATGGCGGCGCTTGTAACTGTTGTATGGGCAGGCATTGCGGCGGTGAGCGCGCTAACGGTGCGGAAAGCAAGAGCCGGTGCAGCAAAATGACTTTGTTGGTTACCGTATTTGCCGCCATCGTTTCAACAATAGTATGGTATGCAAGCAGTCAGGCGCGCGAGCTTAAAATAGGCGTGCTCGCCCTTATCTACTGGGGCGCGTCGCTTATGTGGCTTGTGGACGCGGTTGTAGAGTATATGGAGGCGGGCGCAAGTTATTTCACCCCCGCAGCGGCGGATATGCTAAACGATTTATACTTAGGTCTTACAGTGACCGCGCTCGGTCTGATTATATGGCTGGCGGTAGTGCTTATTAAGGATCCGAAGGGCGTCGTTAAAGCAGCGCTCTTAAAGAAGAATAACGCGTAAAAAAATAAATCCGGAAAATTTCCGGATTTATTTTTTTATTCAAATTGCTTTGAGTCGCTTACCGTAAAGCTTTGCATACCTCCCGGAGTCCACATGAACGCCTTCATGCTTTTCGCGCCGGGCTTTGCTTCCGCTTCCACGCTTCCGCTGCCGGTCACCTCCGTTTTGCTGACGTCAATAAGCATTCCGTCACCGTCATAGTACGCGGCGTAAATATCGGCTCTTCCCTTTTCGGCGCAGTCGTAGACTATGTCGCTGTCCGTTATGGATATGCGTACCGGTCTCAGACGTGAGTTCTTTGTATCGGCGTACAACCTGACAGCTGAAACCGCCTTTCCGTCAAAGTCGAAAAGCGTTGTGTTTTCAACCACATTCGTCTGCACGGCGCCGCCGTTCTTAACAGCCCAGCCGACTAAATTCCTGCCCGCCGCGTCCTCTACATGGATTTTCAACGGATCCCAGTACAGCACGCCTATGCAGTCCTTCGCCTGCTTCATATAGTTTATAAGCTCCGCCATAAATCCCTTCTGTCCGCTTTGACTGTCGGGATAAACGCTCTTATACGCGTCTATATTGAAAAGCTGGCCGTCGTATCCGTCCTTCTTTTTAGCTGCCCAGTTAAAGCCCGCCTCCATAATTATTACGGGTTTGGAATAGATGGAGCACAGCTCGTCCACGCGCGACTTACACACCGACGCGGTCTGATTTGTCCATGACGGGTAATATGATATTCCCGTTACGTCCCACTTGCCGCCGGCGCTTTTGTACTTGTCGTACCACCACTTATGGTTTCCGGCATTCGAATACTGAAAGCCCCCGTCGCTTGCGAGATGAACTATAACTTTGGTATCGGGCGATACCGCCTTTACCGCGTCATACGCGCCGTTTAGCATCTTCGCAATCCCGCCGAAATCCTCGTCATACCATACATTTTTACTGTTTGACTCATATTCGATGCCGTAATTTTCGGTATTGAAATATGCGCCGAAGCTGCCTCCGAACGGCATGAATATTCCGCCGTTAATCTCATTGCCTATTGAAACATACTCAGGAGTCGTGCCCTGCGCCGCAAGCTTTTTCATGACGTCCTCCGTATAGGAATACATCAGCTCCGCAAGCTTTGTCTGAACCTCGGCTTTCTGCGCGGAGGTCATGCTCTTTAGGAATGTAAGGCTTTCCACGTCATATCCGAGAGTGTTTTTAATCTCTCCCACCCAGTCAGACGGTATCCTCTGTCGCTCACCGTTCGACCAGTAATCGGAATAGTTAAACGTGAAAACTATTTCCATACCCGCCGCCTTTGCCTCGCGGGCAAGCGCAAGACAATCCGCCTCGTCCTGGTATCCCGCCGGTAAATAGTATGTGCCGTCGCCGTGTCCGGGTCCGGGGTTATTTGACAAGCGTATGCGGCATGCGTTCATGCCCAGTCCGCCGAGGTATTCTATCGGGTTCACCTCGCCGCTCTCAAGGCTGTAATACCTTCCGCCCTTGTCTCGCACAATCGAATATTCCGAAATATCGCCGCCGTTTAAGAAACTGTATTCCTTTGACGCCGCCGCGGTCACGTTTGTAATCGACGCCTCGGATGCGCCGTCGTTATACAAGCCGTATTCAATGGTTCCGTCCTTTGTGTACACGCCCTTTACCGTGACCGTAGAGCCGCTGGTGCCCGTTGATTTCGGCAGCACGGTCGTAGCTTCTGTCGCCGAGGTCGATTTCGCCCACATATAGCAGCTCCCGTCAACCGATGTATTGGAATACGTTGCGGTTATGTCGTAATATCCTTCACTTAGCCCTGTAATCGCCATCGTTCCGTCCTCCGCCGCCGACGCTGTCGGAATTAGCCAAAAAACCGATGTTGACGCCGCCAGCGCGGCGGATAGTATGCGTTTTATCTTCATAACTAACCTCCTCACATAATATCTGTCTATATATTAAGTATAGCATATATAAAAAAATTTGACAACCGTATTTTTGAATTTTATTTACGGCGCCCGCTGCCGCCCCACTCTCACAGAACCGGACTGTTGTGCATAATATATAGACAAAAGCACCAACATTGTTAAAAAGGGGGATCCATAAATGTTCAAAACAATATCAGTTATAGGCGGCGATCTCCGTCAGATAACGCTCGCCAGAATGCTGCTTGATGACGGCTATGACGTTATCATATACGGCTTTACCAAAGATATACAAACAGACGGGATTCCGAGTGCCGATACGATACGACGCGCACTTAGCAGCGATATAATAATTCTGCCTGTTCCGGTTACCTTCGATAACCGTACAATAAACATGCCGTTCTGCGATACGGAGCTTTCAATAGAGGATATTACCGATAATATAAACCCGCTTTCCTTAGTGTTCGGCGGACGTATTTCGGAGTACATTTCCGCGCGGCTCACAGCGCGCGGCATTATGCACCGCGATTATATGAAGCGTGACGAACTCGCGATCCGCAACGCGGTGCCCACCGCCGAGGGCGCGATAGAGATTGCCATTTCCGAAACGCCCATTACCATACACGGCAGCAAATGTCTTGTTTTAGGCTACGGCAAGGTGGGAAAGATACTTGCGCACAGTCTTGACGGGCTGGGCGCGGAAACATATGTGGAAGCGCGCAAATACGCCGACCTCGCGCTTATAGAAGGGCACGGCTGTATTCCGCTTACGATGAACGAAACAAAGGCGAATATAGACAGGTTTGATATTATTTTCAACACAATTCCCGCCCTTGTGTTAGACGAGAATATATTAAAGAATGTCCGCCCAGACACGCTTATTATAGACCTTGCAAGCAAGCCGGGCGGCGTTGATTTCCAAACGGCGAAGGAGCTTGGTTTGCGCGTTATATGGGCTCTGTCCATACCCGGCAGAACCGCGCCCGTTACCGCCGGAATTATCATAAAGGATACCATCACCAATATCCTTTCGGAACTGGAGGTGTAAACGCTATGGATTTAAAGGGCAAAAAAATCGGCTTCGCCATGTGCGGCAGCTTCTGCACCTTTAGCCGCGCACTGACGGCGATCGACGCGCTCGTAAACACCGGCGCGGACGTCATTCCGATAATGAGCGACGTCGCATACTCCACCGATACCCGATTTGGCACGGCCGAATATTTTAAGGATACAATAATAAGCAAGACCGGTCATGATATAATACATACCATTCATGACGCGGAACCGATAGGGCCTAAAAAGCTGCTTGACGCGCTTGTGATTATGCCCTGCACGGGAAACACTCTCGCAAAGCTCGCGAACGGTATTGCGGACTCTTCCGTCACCTTAGCGGCAAAGGCGCATCTGAGAAACAGCCGTCCGGTCATAATAGGCATATCCACAAACGACGCTCTGGGCGCGGCGGCGCAGAATATCGGCAAGCTTTTGGCGCGGCAGCATATGTATTTTATCCCGTTCAGTCAGGACGATCCGGTGCATAAATCGCGCAGCGCCATATGTCATACCGACCTCGTATGCCCCACCGTTGAGCAGGCTCTTGACGGCAGACAAATCCAGCCTATTCTGGCTGTTTAAATAGATTGAACATATGAAAAAAACAAGGTCAGAAAAAGTATCTGACCTTGTTTAAGCTTTACATAATAATTTCAGTGTTAATCCACGATCGGAGCCAGGAACTCAGCTATCGGCGTGTCCTCCGTGTCCTCCGATACATACTTGATGTAATTCGGATAGAGCGGGCAGCCAAAATAATATTTTTCATAATCGCCGCCGACACCGTCCGAAACACGGTCCGCAACGCCTATCTGCCAGTCGGTACCGTTGCCGCTGTACTCAATATGGAACTTGTGCGGCTTATTATCGCCGAATACGATTACCGCCGCCGGCACACCGTACCATGTGCCCTTGTTAAGAGCGATCTCGCCGCCTGCCGGACATGTCCATACGGTTGATGTGTCGAAATCATCCACAGCCGACGCGTCGCTGCCGTCTGACGTTATAATCTCTATGTTCTCATATCTTAAACCCAGCTCCTTGTTTCCGTAATCCTCAAGCGTTGAGAAATCGAATGCCGGAACCGCAAGCGCTGTTTTCTCAATCTTAGCCTTGTCCGCCGCCGCATCCTCGGGCGCGTCCTTGGTTGTCGATATATAGATAAGACCGTCATAATATTCAACGTTCATGCCGAGAGCTTCCGCAATGAACCGTACCGGAACAAATGTTCTGTCGTTTTTGATTACCGGAACCGTGTCCATTTCCTTCACGTCGCCGTTTATGGTGTAGTCCGCCTTATCGACCGTCATTACTATAGCGGCGTCGTCACTCTGTATTTTAACCTCCTGTGTGTCGTCAACCCACTCAACCTTAGCGCCGAACGCTTCGGATATGAACCGGATAGGAACCATCGTCCTGTCCTCATCGTTAAGATACGGCGCGGTCTTTTCGCTCTCCTCGTCCACAGGAACCTTTGCGCCGTTTAAGAGCGCTGTCGGGCTGTCAAGCACAAGCTCAACCGTATCGCCGAAATACAAATCGTCTATGCTGTAATTCTTCTTAGCAAGGTCGGGGTTTGTAACCTTTGTGCCGTCCTTTGCCAGCGTGTAAACCTGCGGTACGGGCACTGTCTTTGTGTCATAGCCCAGATAGTAGCCCACATGCGGCGGCTGGTTGTAACAGTCGTTCTGCCACAGCGCTGCGTTATAATACTCGGCGTCGCTTGTTAGCGTCGGTATTCTGTACGCCGTAGGTATTGTCGTTGTGTAAATCCTAAGCTTGTTGTCGCCGTTCTCCGGGAATATAAGCTCCTCTCGCCAGTCTCCGAACAGATCGGCCTGTAAACATGGGTTTGACTTTGTGGCATTTATTGAATGTGCGCCCGCAGCCTTAAATATCGGATTTACCCTCGATGTTTCAAGGTCGTATTTATAAACCGCGTTTCCGTCCTCGATCTCGCGTCCGAGGTCGCCGTCCCAGTAAATCGCGTAGTTGGTCGGCATAGAATAGTTTGTTGAAAGAACCTCGCCGTTTGCGGCCGTGAGAACGCCGTAAGCGCTCCATGCCTCCTCGCCCTCGTAGCGCGGGTCGATATCCGCTGTGCAGGCGCGGCCGTTATCCGTTTCTGTTTTCATGCCGTAAAGGATTTCGCCCGTTCTTGCGTCACGCATACAGAAGCCGTACGCCGAGCCCCTCGATTCCTGACATGTATATACTTCAAGCCCCGGTCTTGACGGAACAAGGTCGCCCACATGCTGCGAGTCGCCATGTCCCAAGCCCGTTGAATACATGGGCTTGCCGTCGTTGTCTATTACAAGATGTCCGAATACAATTTCATCATAGCCGTCATAGTCAACATCGGCCGTAACCATGTTGTGGTAGCCCTGGCCGGAGGTGGGCGGATGTGTCTCGTCGCTCGGATAGTAATGCGAATCGAACGTGAAATCCGTTACAATCTTTCCGTTATCAATATGCCATGCGCCGATGCAGGTTCTGTCATAATAGCCTCTTGACTGAACAAATGAGAGATGTCCGTCCTTGCTGAAATGGCCTACCGCGCCAAGATAACGCTCAGAGCGGTTGCCCCAGTCGTCGCCCCATGAGTTAATATCCCATTTTGTACCGTCGTCCCATGTGCCTGTGCTCTGCGTCCAGTACTCGGTGGTGTCGAGTATCGTTCCGTCCTCACCGTTAAACACCGTGAGATAGAGCGGCCCTGCAAGGTTCTTGAAGTTTGTGTCGCGCCAGTCCGCCTTCGGATCGCCTATTACGGTTCCGTCGCCCGCGACTGTTCCGTCTGCCGTGCGCATCGCAACCTCCGCGCTGCCGTCGCCGTCAAAGTCGCCGCACATAAACTGCGTGTCGTGCTCGCCCGAACGGATATTCATGCCAAGATTTATTCTCCACATTCTTGTTCCGTCCAGCTCGTACGCGTCAATATAGCAGAAGCTTGTATTTCCGCCCTTTGACGCGTCGCGGATCATACCGTTCCACTTAAGAACTATCTCGTATTCGCCGTCGCCGTCAAGGTCGGCCGCGGCCGCGTCGCCGGCGGTAAACTCCTGCGGCTGTTCCTCGCCCAAAGCAGGCTCCGGCGAGGGCTTGTCGAGCGGAATTTCATAGTATCCGTTCCATACCGGAACCTCCGCGCACTTTTCGCCCTCTTTATCGTTTACGACCGCGCTTACGCTGTACTTGTCCCCCGCCTTACCGTCAATATCCGTATAGTTTGTAAGGCTCATGGGCTTGCTGTTTAAGAGCGTGCCGTTCCTGTAAAGATTGTACTTTGTTTCAAGCGACTCCGTTCCGAGCCAGCGCCATGAAATAAAGTTACCGTTATCCGTCTTTACCGCTACAAGACCTCTGCCCATATCCTCAACCCTGTTCTGAATATCGGGTCGATTGTCAATGAGCTTTTGCGTCTCTGCCGCCGACTCGCCATACGCGCCGACAGTGAGATTATCTCCCACATCACATAGAATAGATTTTGTGCCGTTAATCTCCGACGCCATAACCTGAGCAGCTCCGCTGCCGAGAACGGCTATTGATAAAATAGCCGATATTGATTTAAATATCAATTTCTTCATTACTCTACCTCTCTTTGCTCCTGGTAAATAAATCACTATTATGTGTATTTTAGCACAAAAAAAACGCAATGTCTATATAAAAAAACGTGTTTTTTTATATGTTTTGTAATAAACGGTATTGATTTTTACAGCTATTGCTAATATAATGTATATTACCGGGTCGGCACGGAATAAAATATGCCGCTTAAAATACGCTTACGAAGAAAAAGGAGTGCAAAATGATTAACACCGTAATATTTGACATAGGCAATGTAATGATTGATTTCGACTGGGGCGAGTATATATTCGACCTGTTTGACCGCGATACGGCGGCAATAGTCAAAAACGCAATATTTTCCGAATTTTGGAATGAAATAGACAGGGGCGTGCTCTCGGACGAGGAGATGATAAACGGGTTCATAGAGCGCGCGGGCGGCTTTGAAAAAGAAATACGTGTCGCGTTTGCCGAAGTGGGCAGAGCGCTCAGTCTGCGCCCATACGCCATACCGTGGATTAAAGAGCTTAAAGCGGAGGGATACAGAGTTTTATATTTCACAAAATACATGGACGGCGGGATATTTTCGTGCGATGTAAAGCTGATAAAACCCGATCCGGCGATATACGCGGCGCTGCGCGACGCCTACTCCCTCGAGCCCGGCGAATGTGTGTTTATAGACGATAACATAAAAAATATCGAGGCGGCGAAGGATTTTGGGCTCAACACCGTGCATTTTACCGATTACGGCTCCGCGCGGGAGGAGCTTTGTAAAATTCTTAACCAAAAAGCCGTATTTGCCCATAAAATATGCACCTCCAAATGTGTCTAACATTTGAGGTGCATATCATAACATATCCGGTTTATTTAAAAATTATTTTTTCGGTTTTGATTTAAATATAAGCGCGACAAGAAATCCGAAAACAAGCGACGCGCTTATTCCCGCCGCGGCGGCGCTTATTCCGCCGGATATGACGCCCATCCAGCCCTTCTCGCCCACGGCCTTGATCACGCCCCGACACAGCACCGAGCCGAAGCCTGTTAGCGGCACGCCCGCGCCGCTGCCGGCAAATTTCAAAAGCGGTCTGTACACGCCTATAAGCTCCAGAAAGCAGCCGGCGGTCACGAATGTAACAAGAATACGCCCCGGAGTGAGCTTTGTTTTGTCGATAAGAATTTGACCTATCACGCATATAAGGCCGCCCACGGCAAATGCTTTTATATAATCCATTATATATACTCCCCCTTTAAGCTTCTATAGCCACCGCATGCGCTATCGCCGGTATGCTTTCGCCCTGCAATACCGTGAGCGGATTCATAAGCGCGCCCGTGGCAGCTACAAGCACACGCTTATATGTGCCCTTTTCCATTTCCCTCAATATATGCCCGCACAGCACCGTTGCACAGCAGCCGCAGCCGCTCGCGCCCGCGTGAACATCCTGCTTTTCTATATCATACATCATCTTTCCGCAGTCGTTATGCTGCCTGCTGATGTCATATCCGTCCTTTTTAATCAGCTCCTTTAATATATCCGAGCCGACTGTTCCCAAATCGCCGGTGAGAATTAAATCGTAATAGTCGGGCTTGCGTCCGGTATCGTTAAAATGCGCTTCGAGCGTGTCTATGGCCGCCGGAGCCATTGCCGCGCCCATATTTGAAATATCGGTAACACCCTTGTCGAGTATCCGACCTGTTGTTATATGCGTAATATGCGGCCCGTTGCCGTATTTGGAAAGAACCGCCGCGCCGCTGCCCGTCACCGTCCACTGCGCCGTCGGCGTGCGCTGCCCGCCGTATTCGAGCGGGTTCCGATACTGCTTTTCGGCGCTGCAAAAATGGCTCGATGTGAGGCATAGCGTGTGCTGCGCAAGCCCTGCCGACACCAGCACCGCGCCCAGCGACATACTCTCGACCATGGTTGAGCACGCGCCGTAAAGGCCAAAAAAAGGGATGCGCGTATCGCGCAGCCCGTAATGCGTTGCGACGCACTGGTTCTGCAAATCCCCCGATAACACATAGTCAATATCATCGTTATTAAGATGCGCCTTTTTCAAAACCAGCTCCACCGCTGTTTTCTGGAACGCTCCCTCCGCCAAATCCCATGAGTCCTGACCCATTTTATCATCGGAAACCACCATATCAAAATCCGCGCCAAGCGGGCCTTCGCCCTCCTTTGCGCCGACTACCGCGGCATGAGCCTTTATATATACCGGCTCGCCGAGCGCGGCAGTCTGTCTGCCCGGCTTATTGTTCATAATATGCATCTCCCTTGATTAAATTTATCTGTTAGAGTTACTCATATTATGTCCGTATTTTTATTTTACATTCAAAGCAATATGTGATTTTTAACTTATTGATCCGCTATTATTTGTCTGTTAAGCCATTTGCCGCGAAGCAGCCGTATTAAAAACAGTATGCCGCGAATACACAGCTCGCCGCACATCGCAATCCATACACCGTACAGACCGAAAAACGGAATAAGCGCCGCGGCGGCTGTTATTCGCACGCCCCACATACTTATAAGGTTTAAAATGCTCGGCACAAGCGTGTCGCCCGCGCCTCTTAGCGCGCCCGCGCAGACTATGGACGCGCCGTAAAGCGGTTCGGCGAAAACCTCTATTCTGAGCACCGCCGCGCCCAGTTCCCGAACGTCGGGCGAACCCGTCAGCAACCCGAACACAAACGGCGCGATAAAGAACATTATAAACCCCGTAACCGACATTATCCCGACACCCAAAATAACCGCTGTATGCGCAAACCGCTTCGCAAGCCCGACGCGCTTTGCGCCAAGGCTCTGTCCCACAAGCGTGGTGGCCGCGGAGCCTATCCCGTAGCCTGGCATATAGCACAGGCTCTCCGCCGTTACCGCGAGCGAGTTCGCCGCTATGGAAACCGTTCCCAGCGGTGCTATTAAAATAGTGGACGCCACATACGCGCCGCACATTATAGTGTGCTCAAACGCGGACGGGACGGAAATCCCGACCGCCGTCTTAATACACGCTCTCTTTATCCTCCAGCTGCCGCCGTATTTAAAAGCCAATATATCCGACCTCACGCAGGCCGCGTAAAGCATAAACACAGCTGTTACGACCTCCGCAAACGCCGTGCCGAGCGCCGCTCCCCGCACGCCCATGCCCGCGCCGGGGATGTGAAACGAAAGTCCGAAAATATGTACGGTTCTTGACGGAAATATCAGAATAAAATTAAATATAACGTCAAGCGCGCACAGCATAATGTTTAGCATACTCGGCGTTTTCATATCCCCCGTACATTGCAGCATACTTCCCGAAAGCTGGCGCAGCTGCACGGCGATAAGCGCGACGGCGTATATCCTGAAATATCCGGAAGCGTCAAAAAAAAGCGACTCGTCCCCGCCCAGCAGGCGAGGCAGCTTATCGCTTATTAAAACCGCCGCTGTTGACAGAACTACCGCAAAAGCAAGAGCCGCGATCAAGCCCTGACGGAACACGCCGCGCGCCTCGTCATATCTTTTCGCGCCCACAAGCTGCGCTGCCTGTACCGAAAATCCGGTCGATACCGATATACACAAGCCGCCCATAAGCCATGTTGACGTGCTTACAAGCCCGATTGCCGCCGTTGCATGAGCGCCGGGGCTGATCGAGAACATGGCGCAGACATGCGCCACACGCATCGGC
>CANRAG010000049.1 GCA_947628515.1 uncultured Clostridia bacterium
ATCATTTTTTTAAATTTATCCAAACATATGTTTGACATCTTAAAAAAAATGTGCTATACTGGTTACAAGAGATAAATACATGTAATACATATAACATATTTAAACGGCGTGGGCCGGAAAGGTGATTTATATGACAAAGCTTACCGAAAAGGACTACCAAATTCTTGATTTTATATATGAGCAGATAAAGGACCATGGATTTCCTCCCACGGTTCGCGAAATATGTGCCGCCGTAAACCTCAGCTCGCCCGCCACGGTACACGCGCGGCTTAACAAGCTTGAAGCGTCCGGAATTATCGAGCGCGACGCGACAAAGAACCGCTCCATGCGTATTTTAAACTATACGCCGAGCTATGCTTCAGAGGACGGCATTACCCGCGAGGAGTACGCGGATGTGCCGGTATACGGCAAAATCACCGCGGGCGTGCCGATAACAGCCGTGGAGCAGCTTGAACGCTACTTCCCCATACCGGTGTCCTACCTTCACAATAAGGATATTTTTATGCTGCGCGTCAGCGGTGAATCCATGGTGAACGCCGCGATACTTGACGGTGATTATATAATCGTGGAAAAGCAATCCACCGCGCGAAACGGCGATATAGTAGTCGCTTTAATTGACGGCACGGACGCCACCGTAAAGACCTTTTATAAGGAAAAGGGTCATTACCGTCTCCAGCCCGAAAACGACTATATGGACCCGATAATAGTGAATAATGTCGAGGTATTGGGCAAGGTAATAGGCGTATACAGAATGTTTTGAAACTGAAATATATTGTAAGAAAATTGTAACATATATACATTGATTTTTAATATATTTTATGCTATAATTACTATGTCCATGATATTGGACGGCATGATACACGTCATACAGAGGAGATAGTAGGTATATTGAGCACACGCTTTTATTATGCCGTAGAATTGATATGTATGTGTGTATTAATCTGCGGTAAGAAAGGGTGATGCGAAAACAGCAGGCCTGCCCGGGTGCGGATTACGGGCAGCGCATATAACTGCTGAGGAACTTACCTCAACGCAAACATGCTGTATTCTATGCGAAATACATTTTCGCAGTATTGCTGAATATCGAGAACGGAAACGGAGCAGTTTATAGTTTTCTGCTCCGTTTTTTCGTTACCTATTCGGATATAGCGGCTATAAGCGCCTCTGTCATATCCGTCCTTTCCCACAGCACACCGAGATCCTCGCGCCCCATATGCCCGTACGCCGCAAGATTGCGGTAGATGGGCTTTCTGAGATCAAGCCTTGATATAATCGCGTAAGGTCTTAGGTCAAATACCTTCTCGATCGCCGCTTCTATTTTTTCCTCATCGTATTTTCCCGTACCGAAGGTATCCACCATTATAGATACCGGTTTAGCGACGCCTATCGCGTATGCGAGCTGCACCTCGCATCTTTGCGCGAGCCCCGCCGCAACCACGTTTTTCGCAACCCATCTCGCGGCGTAGGTCGCGCTTCTGTCCACCTTTGTCGGATCCTTGCCGCTGAACGCTCCGCCGCCGTGACGCGCATAGCCGCCGTAGGTATCCACTATTATCTTACGTCCCGTGAGTCCGCTGTCGCCGCTCGGTCCGCCCACAACAAAACGCCCCGTGGGGTTTATATAGTATTTCGTATTCTTATCGATAAGTCCCGCCGGCACCGTAGGCAGCACCACCTCGCGTATAATATCCTCACGAAGCTTGGAAATATCAATCTCCGGCGAATGTTGACTCGATACCACCACCGTATCCACTCTTACCGGTCTGTCGTTCTCATATTCAACCGTAACCTGTGTCTTACCGTCAGGGCGGAGATAATCAAGTATGCCGTCCTTGCGCACTTTAGTAAGCCTCTTCGCCATTTTATGCGCGAGCGAAATTGGCATTGGCATAAGCTCCGGCGTCTCGTCGCAGGCGTAACCGAACATCATACCCTGGTCGCCGGCGCCCGTCGAGTTGCCGTCATCACTGCCGCCCGCTTCACGGTTTTCGTAACCCTCGTTCACTCCCTGCGCAATATCCGGAGACTGCTCGTCGATTGACGTGACAACCGCGCAGGTCGTGCCGTCAAAGCCGTACTTGGCGCGGTCATATCCGATATCGAGCACAACCTGTCTTGCCACTTTCGGGAAGTCAACGTAACAGCTTGTTGTAATCTCACCCATTATGGAAACAATACCTGTCGTGCAGGTTGTTTCGCACGCCACGCGAGCCATCGGATCGCACTTTAATATCTCGTCAAGTATAGCATCAGAAATCTGGTCGCAAACCTTATCGGGATGCCCCTCTGTAACAGACTCGGATGTAAAAAATTTTCTGCTCATACTAAAAACCCTTTCATTCGTGTTATACCGCTATTTTACTACATATACGTTAAAATGTCAATGGCGCCGATATATATTTTTCGTTTATCCGTTCTGTCCCGCGTTCCTTTGTACCGTTCGGATTACAAAACGCACAATTAAATATCATTTATGTTACATAATTTACGGGAGGAATTATGTAATCCACATTATTCACAGAGTTATCCACGGTACGGGATGTCCGAATATCCGATATTTCAGGCATTTCGGCAAGTTATCCACATTATCCGCAGCGTGTGGGAATAAACCAAAAAATTATGGAGTTAACATAACAAAATATCCACGGCAATGTTGATAACCCTGTGGATAAAATTTAACGAAAAAATCATTGCAAGCGCGGGATATATATGCTATACTACGTGTAGAAATGTATATACGGAGGCATAAAGTTTGAATAAAATCGCCCATCTTGCACGTCCGCGATATTCAAGTAGTTTTGCTACGCAAAACCGGGCACAAGTGCCCGCTCGACCATCTTGTCGAGTACTCGCTCGCATACCTATGTATAGCCTCGCTCATGCGGGCGCACAATCTGAACGATTTTCTTTCAAACTTCAGCTTTGTGAAAGGAGTTAATGGTCATAACTGTGAATAAGCTTACAATAACCAACGAGAGGATTGCCGCGACCGGCGACCTTTACGGAATATTTTTCGAGGATATAAACCACGCCGCCGACGGCGGTTTGTACGCGGAAACGGTGCGTAACCGGAGCTTTGAATTTTCGCCCGCCGATAAGCCGTCATATAACGGGCTTACGGCATGGACGGAGTATGAACCAAAGGGGACGAATGTGTCTCTTTCGGTAAATAACAAAGAACCCGCGTCGGAGAAAAACCCGCACTATCTCACCATGCAGGTGTTTACGGACGGTACGGAGTGCGGAGTTAAGAACGAGGGCTTTAATTCCGGCCTGCCCATCTACGGCGGAAAGGAGTACGCGCTTTCAATCAGGGCGAGGGCAGACGCGGGCGAGACTGTAAAAATATCTCTTGTAAACTCCGACAATGAGGCGTATGACAGCATAAAATTTACCCTTAACGATAAGTGGACGGATTATGACGGCGTGCTAAAGGGAGTAAAGGACGATTTTTCCGCGCGCCTTCTGATTTCCATGAACAGGTCGGGCAAGGCGTATTTCGATTTTGTCTCGCTTTTTCCGAAGGATACATACAAGAACCGCAAAAACGGTATGCGCGCGGATATAGCTAAGATGCTGGAGGAATTAAAGCCTAAGTTCATGCGTTTTCCGGGCGGATGCCTTGTTCACGACGGCTCGATGAACAAGGACGACAGAGACTCCTGTTACCGCTGGAAGAATACGATAGGCGATATAAAGGACAGACCGGCGCGGCGCAATAACTGGGGATACAACCAGTCGCTTGGCATGGGCTACTATGAGTATTTCGTATTCTGCGAGGACATAGGCGCGGAACCGCTTCCGGTGCTTCCGGCAGGATACAACCCTCACTCGCGCCAGGGCGTTCCGTTTGACGAGCTTGACGAGTGGATAGACGACGCGCTTGACCTTATCGAATTTGCGAACGGAAGCGCGGATACCGAGTGGGGCGGAGTCCGCGCTAAGCTTGGACATACGGAGCCGTTTAATTTAAAATATATAGCAATCGGAAACGAGGAAGTCGGCCACGGGTTCTTTGACCGATATGACTATTTCCACAAAGCGATAAAGTCGCGGTATCCGGATATAAAGATAATAAATTCCGCCGGCCCGTTTAATCACGGCGGCGAGTACGACGCGGGCTGGGCAAGCGCGGCAAAGAACGGTTCCGATATTATAGACGAGCATTATTATATGACTCCCGACTGGTTTATAGCAAACTATCATCGCTATGACGATTTTGACGCGGATGGGACAAAGGTTTTCCTGGGCGAATACGCGTCATGGGACAATACCTACTACAACGCTCTTGTGGAGGCGGCGTATATGACAGGGCTTGAAAACAACTCCCATGCCGTCGCGCTCGCGTGCTACGCGCCGCTTTTATGTAATATCGGCTATCCCGACTGGGAGCCGGATATGATATGGTTCGACAACCACCGCGTATACGGCAGCGCGAACTATTACGCGCAGAAAATGTTCATGACAAATCAGCCGTCGCATATTGTAAGAACAGAAAAAACAGGCTTTTCAAAGCTCGTCGTAAAGGGTGATGAAAAGATTTGCGGCGCGGTATCGGTTACGGCGGATAATATTGAAGCGGAGATATATGATATAAAGGTTACGGATAAAGAAAGCGGTGTGGTAAGCGTTTATGACGGCATGAGGCTTTCCGGCAGCGATGAGGCGGATATTTGCGATATATCATCGGGACATTACACGATTGAGTTTACCGCGAAACGGCTTAGCGGAGAAAAGGGACTTAAGCTCGCGTTTGCGAAGCGTACAAAGCACCGTAGGTATGTGTGGTCAATAGGCGGGTGGCAAAACCAGGACACGCTTATAGATAAGTTTGACGGGCGCGGCTCATGTCTCACCGAGAGCCGTTTCTCGATAGAGACGGGGGTTTTGTACCGTCTTAAACTCGATGTGGACGGCAGAAGGCTGAGGACATACATAAACGGCGTGATGTGTAATGATATTTATGATAAGCGCCCCGTGCAGGAGGAACTGTACTATACCGCCGGTATTGACGAGCCGACGGGCGACGTTATAATAAAGGCGGTCAATATAAACGACACTCCGACAACGGGAATAATAGAAATACCGTTCATGGAAGGGCTTCATATTGAGCTTTCAGAGCTTGCGGGTTACGGGAGGAGCGATAGAAATACCTTTGACGAGCCGGAGAAAGTAAGTCCGGTGTCACGGGAAACAGTAACGACGGAAAACTCGTTCGAATACGAATTTAAGCCGATGAGCATAACGGTAATGAGAATAAAGGGATAAAAGAAAGGCGCGGGGGTGCCCCTCTTATGCAAGGAGCAGCCGTCCCGCGTCTTTTTAAATAATCTTTTTGCCGCTTTTTCGAAAAAAATATCACAATTTATGTTTCTAAATCGTGTTATAAGCGAAAGGGGTGATGAGAATATGAAGGAATTATCAGTGCGGCCGACTGATGATGACCTGGAAAATCTTGTGATTGTCTATTCAAATATGCTGTTCAAGCTATGCTTTACAATTCTCGGCAACAACGCCGACGCGGAGGACGCCGTTTCGGACGTAATAGTCAAATATATAACGAGCGCGCCCGCGTTTAACGGCGATGAGCATAAAAAGGCGTGGCTTATAAGGATTGCGACCAATATATGCAGGGATATGCTGAAAAAGCGAAGAAATCATCTGAACATCGACGATGTGCGCGAATACTGCCGCACAGAGGAAAGAGTAAATATTGTCAGCGATGTCTTAAAGCTCCCATTTAAATACAGGACAGTAATCTATCTTTACTATATAGAAGGATATAAAACCGGTGAAATTGCCGATATTCTTTCCATTTCGCAGACGGCGGTAAGGAAACGTTTGCAATACGGGCGGGATATGCTGAGAATTGAATACGGAAAGGACTGATTAGCATGAAAGAACGCGAATTAAAAGAAGTGATAAACCGAATAGAAATATCCGGCAAAGCGCGCGTAAGAATTTTGGAAAAGATAAAAAAAACCGACTACGGAAAGGAACATTGTTTTATGAAATCAAAAAAGAGACTGGCTATTGCCGCCGTCGCGGCGACCTTTATACTCGGCGCTACGGCATTCGCGCTGAATAATATGACGTTCGTAAGAAGCACTTCGAAATCAACGCCCGATTATACGTCTCTGCCATCGGATAAGCAGCTGGAAAAGGATATAGGTTATTCGGGAGATATGATAGAAACGTTTTCAAACGGGTACAGCTTTGACAACGGCAGAATTAAGCATAACGTGCTTCAATCGGGAGACGACGACGTTGAGAAGTTCGAATCGCTTACGCTTTGTTACAGCAAGGGTGATAACCGTGTGGATTTGTATATGGACAAACGCGCGTCCGGCACGGAGCAGACGGAGACCGGCGCCAAGCTCATAGCCGAAAACGGCGGCATAGCCATTTATGAGCACAGCTTCACGCACAAAATAGTGCCGGAGGACTATGTTAAGTCCGAGGACGAAATAGCTGCCGAAAAAAGAGGCGAGCTGATGTTCGCGTATGACGGCGAGGACCATATTGTGGAAACGAGCATCAAATCCGTATTGTGGACAAAGGATGATATACAATACAGCTTTATGCAGTTTGACGGCGAACTTTCCGCCGCGGAGCTTGCGGACATGGCAAACGAGCTGATTGAAAAAGGATAAAATCAAGGACGGAGCGCTTAATGCGCCCGTCCTTTTCGTTATAGTCCGGCTCACCCTTTACCGGGCGCTTTTTTGGTTTATGTGAAATTTTGGCCGTTTTATAATTATTCGGAAAAGGAATGTTGACCTTTTCATAAAGTTATGTTAAAATGAATGTATATGAAAGGGGGCGGCGGAAACGGAGCTGAATATAACGGAAGATACCGCGCGGATACTTCGCAGAATAAACAGCGCGGGCTACAAAGCGTATATAGCCGGCGGCGCTGTAAGAGATTTGCTAATGGGAATACCGCCCCATGATGTCGATATAGCGACGAGCGCAAGACCTGATGAGATAAAGCGCCTTTTTAGCCGAACGGTGGACACGGGGATAAAGCACGGCACGGTGACGGTTATTGAAAACAAGACGGGGTACGAGATAACCACATTTCGCCGCGACGGGGCATATGCCGACGGACGGCATCCGTCAAAGGTAGCGTTTGTGGATAATCCGCGCGAGGACGCGCTGCGGCGTGACTTTACCATTAATGCGATGATGTATAATCCCACGGAGGGAATACTTGATTATTTCGGCGGAAAGGCGGATATTGAAAGAAAAGTTATACGGTGCGTCGGAAATCCCGAACGGCGATTTATGGAGGACGCGTTGCGGATGCTGCGCGCGGTGCGGTTTAAGGCGCAGCTTGGCTTTGAGATAGACCGCGAAACGGAACGGGGCATAAAAAAATGCGCGATACTCATAAAAAAGGTCAGTTCCGAAAGAATTCTGGAGGAAATCAATAAAATCCTGTTATCGGACCATCCGGATTACATCCGTGATATGCACCGGCTCGGATTGTTAAGATTTGTGCTGCCCGAGCTTGAGCGCTGCTTTGGCGAACCGCAGCGGAACAGGTATCATATATATGATGTGGGCGAGCATATAATGCACGCCGTCACAAATACGCCGAAGGATCTGGTGCTGCGCTGGGCGGCGCTGCTGCATGATACGGGAAAGCCATGCTGCCCGTCCTTGGACTCGAACGGCATCATACATTTTTATGGGCACCATAGAGAAAGCAGGCGGATTGCGGTTGACGTTCTGCACCGACTGCATATGGACTCCGACTCCATAAGGGATATTTCCATGCTGGTGGAAAATCATGATTATCGCGTTGACGCGAATTACACATCTGTTAAGAGAATGATGTCCAAAACAGGCGCGGAGCTTTTTGAGAAGCTGCTGATTTTGCAGAAGGCGGACAATATGGCGAAGAACCCCAGGCATCTTCCGGAAAAACTGAGCCGTATCGAAAACGGACTGGCGATATACCGTAATGTGATAGCGACACGTCAGCCGTACAGGGTATCGGATTTGGTCGTTAACGGACGGGATCTTATGAATGTCGGATACCGTCAGGGGCGCGAAATCGGCGACGCGCTTAAGGAGCTGCTCGACGAGGTTATCATTAAGCCGGAGCTTAACGACAGGAGCTATCTCATGCGAAGGGCAAAGGAGCTTAGAAGGAAGAACAAATGAGCAAATATATTGATTTGACAAAAATTCTTACTCAGCTGCCTGATTTTGTGTTTGACTATATCGAGGTCGCATATGACGGCGAGAGCGTCAACACGCAAATAGGGTACAGTATAGATATAAAGATTTTTCTTGAATATTTAAAGCAGTACAAATTCAAAACCATAGGCGGGATAGAAGAATTCACTCCGCAAATGTTAGGCGAGGTGACGCTGCGCGACCTCAACGGTTTCAAGGCGTATCTGCAAGAGTATGAGAGCGAGTACACAACCGTATCCGGCCGTCGGGTTAAGCGAATAAGACGAAACAACGAATACGGTATAAACCGTAAGCTGTCCGGTATTCGCGGGTTGTTTTTATATCTTTATAAGAATGATTATATAGACCATAATATAACGGATAAGCTCGATTTCAAAAAGCTGCATCAGAAGATGAAACGGCCGCTTACGACACAGGATGTTTTAAACCTTATCCATGTGCTTTATGACGGTGAGGATTATTTTGAGGGCAGGAGCCGCGCGTCGTATCTCAACCGTAAGCAGAGGGATATCGCGCTTTTT
Source organism: uncultured Clostridia bacterium (assembly GCA_947628515.1). GTDB lineage: Bacteria > Bacillota > Clostridia > UBA1381 > UBA1381 > Ornithomonoglobus. The sequence continues at coordinate 8,730 of CANRAG010000049.1, forward strand.
ACCGCGTACCTCGGCACGGGCTGCCGCGTGAGCGAGCTGGTTAACCTCAATATAAATGATGTTGATTTTGAGTCGTCCTCGTTTATAGTTACCCGTAAGGGCGGAGATCAGCAAGAGATTTTCATGCCGCTGCAGGTGGAGAACGAAATGCTTAAATATGTTGAAGAACGGCTTGCCGACGAGAACACAAAGGATAACGATCCGCTGTTTATAAGCCGTAACGGGAAAAGGATACTGCCGCAAACGGTGGAAAAAAATCTCAAGGGCTATTGCCGCATGGCCGGTATAACCGATCCCGACAAAATGCACCCGCACGCCTTAAGAAGAACATTCGCGTGTAATATGATTGCGGACGGTGTGGACATAAAGATGGTCGCGGAACTCATGGGGCATAAAAATATCGAGGTAACGCATCGGTATTACACACAATATGCTATACAGAAGCGTAAGCAGGTTATGAGGAATTTTGATATAACAGGTCAGCAGAAGGAGCAGGAGGAATAAGCAATGGACAGAATGGGAACAGTGACGGTATCGGAAAAGGCTGTAATGCAGCTTGCGGCGCATATCTCAGGCATGCATGACGGAGTCGTAAGGCTTGCGGACAAAAACAGCCGTGACGGTCTGTCCCGCGCCGTGACGGGCAGAGGTGATACCCGCGGCGTTTATGTCACGAAATCCCCGGAGGGGCTTTCGCTTGAGATATGCGTTATTTGCCGTTACGGAACGAACACAATCGCCCTTTGTAACGATATAGCCGGCAGGATAAAAGACGAGCTGTCGGGAACGGGTATAAGGGTGAAAAATGTTAACGTAAGGATTATGGGTGTGGAATAATGGGACTTGACAAGTCAATACGCTATATAAAAGGAGTGGGCGAAAAACGCGCCGCTCTTTTTGAAAAAAAAGGCATAAAAACCGTTGAGGAATTGTTGTATTTCTTTCCGCGCTCGCATGAGGACAGGTCAAAGATAAAGCCCATTGACAAATGTGTGGACGGCGAGACTGTATGTATTGCCGCAACGGTCTACCAATTACCGCTTGACAGATATGTCAGGCGTGGTATGCTTATAACCAATATGAGCGTTATGGACGACTCCGGAGTAATGCAGCTCGTTTGGTACAATAATAAGTATGTGAAAAAGAATTTCACATCGATGGACAAGTACGTTTTCTTCGGCAAGGTGTCACGCGCTAAAAACGGTCGTATTCAGATGGTTGCGCCTGTATATGAAAAATATGGGAACGAACGGTTTACGGGAAAGATTATCCCCATATATCCGCTTACGGCAAACCTTTCACAGAAGGTTGTCCAGAGCGCGATGGAGCTTGCAATAAACGAAGCGGGACGGCTTGCGGAATATATTCCGGAGCATATACGCGAGCAATATAAAATCGCCGAGCTGAATTTTGCGATGCGCAACATACATTTTCCGAGTGATTTCGCAAGCTATAATATAGCAAGAGAGCGGTTCGTTTTTGAGGAGCTGCTTATTTTGCAGCTCGCGCTCCATGAACGCAGGGGCGAAAACGCGGATACGCCGGGGTATGTGTTCAAAGATATAAAATGTGTCCGCGAATTCACCGACGCTCTCCCGTTTGAGCTTACCGGCGCGCAGAAACGCACAATAAACGAAATATGCCGCGACTGCAAGTCGGGGCGGCAGATGAACAGACTGATACAGGGCGACGTCGGTTCGGGCAAGACCGCTGTAGCGGCGGCGGCGATATATATGGCTGTAAAAAACGGTTATCAGGCGGCTTTGATGGCGCCGACGGAGATACTTGCCGACCAGCACATGGAGTCTTTATCCGCTATGTTTGAAAGTCACGGTATACACGCTGTACGGCTTACGGGCAGTATGCGGGCAAAGGAAAAGCGCGCCGCGCTTGAAGAAACGGCGCTCGGCACAGCACGGGTCGTAATAGGCACGCACGCTATAATACAGGGCACGGTGGAGTTTAAAAATCTCGGCTTTGTCGTTGCCGACGAGCAGCATCGTTTCGGCGTGGAGCAGCGCGCAAAGCTGATGGCGAAGGGAAATAATCCGCATATGCTCATTATGTCCGCAACGCCGATACCGAGAACGCTTGCGCTAATTCTTTACGGCGACCTTGATATTTCCGTAATAGACGAGCTTCCTCCGGGCAGAAAGCCGGTAAAAACCTACGCCGTGGGCGGGAATATGCGCAAAAGAATTTACGATTTTATATACAAAAACATAAAGACGGGGATGCAGGCCTATGTCGTGTGCCCGCTTGTGGCTGAAACTGAAAACAGCGACCTTGAAAACGCGGAAGAACTCGCCAAAAGGCTTTCCGAAGCCTATACCGATATACGGGTCGGGCTTATGCACGGTAAAATGAAGGCAAGGGACAAGGACGCGGTGATGGCGGGATTTGTATCGGGCGAGATAAACCTGCTTGTCGCGACAACCGTCATAGAGGTCGGCGTCAATGTACCGAACGCGAACATTATGGTTATAGAGAACGCGGAGCGGTTCGGTCTGTCACAGCTGCACCAGCTTCGAGGCCGTATAGGCCGCGGCGGCGAGCAGGCGCATTGTATTCTTGTAACGGACGCCGAAAACGAGATTACGCAAAAGCGCATGGAAACAATGCGCGCGTCAAACGACGGGTTCTATATAAGCGAACAGGACTTGAAGCTGCGCGGCCCCGGCGACTTTTTCGGCACTCGTCAGCACGGCCTGCCGGAAATGAAAATTGCGAATTTGTTTGAGGACAGGGATATTTTAAGACTTTCACAAAAGGCGGCAAAGGAAATTATTGACGACGGTCCGGATAACTACCCTATGCTTATGGAGAGATGCAGGAAGCTTTTATCGGACGACGTCATAATGAACTGAAGCCATAAAATACCTGTTATATATTTTTCTCTTTATGAGCAGATTATTATCGGGAAATGAAAATTCAGATGTGGATTTCAATTCCGAAATCGATATAAGGAGGGAATAAAAATGTCAAGCAATTCAAAAAGCTCAAAGAAGGCAAACAAGCAGGCTATGGAGCAGTTTAAGATGGAAGCCGCTCGTGAGGTGGGCGTAGATCTCAGCCAGAACTATAACGGCGACATTACTTCAAAGCAGGCGGGCTCGGTCGGCGGTCAGATGGTTAAGAAGATGGTCGAGAAGTATGAGAATGATATAAAATAAAACCGACAATACAGGGTAAGGCCTTATCGGAGCGTATTTCGCTCGGATAAGGCCTTATTTGTATGTGGAAAATTCCTGCGCCCAATATATGCCGTAAGCGCCGCCGCGCGAATATGCTATTCCGACCTCTTTAAGATTCTTGTTGAGGATGTTTTTCCGGTGATTGGGCGAGTTCATCCATGCGTTGACCACGCTTTGGGGATCGGGCTGCCCCGCCGCAATGTTCTCCGCTGCATAGATATAAGTTATGCCGAGCTTTTTCATGCGGTCAAACGGGCTGAGTCCTTCAGGCGTTTTATGGTCGAAATAATCACGCTCCGCCATGTCAATACAGTGTTCTTCGGCGGCAGCGGCAAGGTCCTGGTTCCATATGAGCGCGTCAAGTCCGTGTTCGGCACGCTGTTTATTTGTCAGCTCCAGCACCTCGTATTCCCAGCCGGTCTGGTCATGAACCATGTCGGATGTGATATATATATCGCCGTTTTTAAATTCAATATTAGCGTTGAGTGATTTTTGCGCCGCCTCAAGCGGCATTATAAGGCTGCCGTCATCGGAAAAGGTTACGCTGTCGTCCGTTACAAAGCCTGTTTTGTCGATAAACACATAATTCTTTTCCGCATACATACTTATTGTATGCTCCGAGTCGTATGCCGCGACGCGCAGGGACTCGTCAAACCATTGGATAGTATATCCCGCAGCCTCAAAAAAGGAGCGCACACCGAGCTTTGCCGCGCCGTCCTCATAGAAAAGTGCGTCAACCTGCGTGCCGTTTAAATACAGATTTGCCGATACCGAAGTAACGGGCGCCGCAATCACCGCCGCCGCGATTGTGGTATATAATAACTTTTTCATATGTTATTCTCTTTTCTTGCGTATATAAATGCTTATAGTATTGTACCACATTATTATAATTATTTCAAGGGTTATATTTCAATCCGTAAAATTTTCATTGACTAAACGCGTGAAATCTGCTACAATACAAAGTAGATATTTAAAGTAGATATTTGTTGTATAAAAGCGAAGAAACAAAGGAAGGGAAGACGGAGCAATGAAAAAGCTTATGCTTGGAAATGAAGCTGTGGCGCGGGGCGCGTATGAGGCCGGCGTTACGGTTGTATCCTCATATCCGGGTACGCCGAGTACCGAGATAACGGAGAACATTGTTAAGTATGACAATATTTATGTCGAATGGGCGCCGAACGAGAAGGTCGCCGCGGAAGTTGCGGTGGGCGCGGCCACGGGCGGGGCGCGCGCGATGTCATGCATGAAGCATGTCGGGCTGAACGTTATGGCTGACCCGGTATTTACAATAAGCTACAGGGGCATAAACGGCGGACTGGTGTTCTGCGTCGCGGACGACCCCGGTATGCATTCATCACAGAACGAGCAGGACTCGCGCCACTATGCCGAGGCGGCAAAGATACTTATGCTTGAACCGTCGGACAGCGGCGAGTGCCGTGATTTCACGAAGCTCGCGTACGAGCTTTCGGAAAAATACGACACGCCCGTATTTTTAAGATTACATACAAGAGTGTCGCATTCGCAGAGCCTTGTCGAGGAACTGGAACCGGTTGATTACAGGCTGAAAGATTACGAAAAAAATCCGGGCAAGAACGTTATGACCCCGGCAAACGCGATCCGCGCCCACGTAAGAGTTGAGGAGCGTATGGCTAAGCTTTCGGAGCTTGCAAACACAACGGACGTAAACAGAATTGAGGATAACGGCAGCAAGATAGGCGTTATCACATCCGGCATTTCATATATGTATTCAAAAGAGGCCTTGGGCGACAGCGTGAATTATTTAAAGCTCGGCATGGTCTATCCGCTGCCGAAAAAGCTTATAAAGGATTTTGCCGCAAAATGCGACAAGGTATATGTAATTGAGGAGCTGGATCCGTTCATTGAGAATTTTTGCAGACAAATAGGCGTAGATGTGATTGGCAAGGATGTGTTTACGCTCCTGGGCGAGTACACGCCCGCCATGATAAAGAAGCAGGTTTTGGGCGTAGATCCGGTTGAAAATATTGTAATGGACGAGGATGCGCCCGTACGTCCGCCGGTGATGTGCGCGGGCTGTCCGCACAGGGGTACATACTATGTATTGAAAAAGCTGGGGCTTAATGTGTTCGGCGATATAGGCTGCTATACGCTCGGCGCGAACGCGCCGCTAAGCGCGATGGATACAAATCTCTGCATGGGCGCGGCTATAGGCGAGGCGCACGGTATCGGCAAGGCGCGCGGTAATGACTTCGCAAAGACTGCCGTTTCGGTTATAGGCGATTCAACCTTTATCCATTCCGGCATTACCGGTCTTATAAATATGGTATACAATAAGAGCATAAACACGGTTCTTATCCTGGACAACTCGATTACGGGCATGACAGGGCACCAGGACAATCCGACGACGGGCTACACAATCCGCAAGGAGCCGACAAAGCAGGTAAATCTTATCACGCTTTGTAAGGGTATCGGCGTTGACAGCATTTCGGTAGTTGATCCGTTCGACGTGAAGGGTCTGACAAAAACACTGAAAGAGGAAACGGCCAAGGAGGAGCCGTCCGTAATCATCGTGCAGCGCCCATGCGCGCTTCTGCCGGAGATGCGAAAGACGTATTCGGGGCACTGCGTAATTACTGATAAATGCAGGAAGTGTAAGATGTGTATGCAGCTCGGCTGTCCGGCAATTTCGGTGGACGGCGGCACGGTTAAGATAGACACAACGCAATGCAACGGCTGCGGGCTATGCGAAAACGTATGTCCGTTCGGCGCGATAGAGAAGGAGGACTGATACCATGAATATTATGATAGTGGGAGTAGGCGGTCAGGGAACACTTCTCGCGAGCCGTATACTTGGCAGAGTCGCGATTAAGGCGGGCTTTGATGTTAAAATAAGCGAAGTGCACGGCATGAGTCAGCGCGGCGGGAGCGTTACCACATACGTAAAATACGGTGACAAGGTATATTCGCCGATTATAGACAAAGGCGAGGCGGATATAATACTCGCATTCGAGATGTTAGAAGCGTTAAGGGCGGTTCCGTTCCTTAAAATCGGCGGCAAGATGATTGCGAACACGCAGGAGATAAATCCTATGCCGGTTATAACCGGCGCGGCAAAATACCCCGCGGACATTGAAAAGAAAATTTCCAAAAAGCTTAATCTACAGGCGGTGGACGCGCTTGCGCTCGCGAAACAGGCGGGCACGATAAAGGCCGTAAACGTAGTGCTTATAGGGCTTTTGGCCAAAAGCACGGACGTGGCAAAGCAAATATGGCTTGAAACAATACGCGAAACGGTTCCCGAAAAATTTGTTGACCTCAATCTTAAAGCGTTTGAGCTTGGATATAATATATAAGCTTTGCAATCGGGAACGCTCCGATTGTAAAAATGCAGGGCTCGTAAGCCCTGCATTTTTAGTATGCATCAATCAAAGGTAATAATCTCTTTTATTTATCTTGCGACAAACATCTGTGTCCAGTATATGGTGCCGCCCGATGACGTGGCCGCGCCTACGCCGATTTCCTTGACATTGGCGTTGAGGATGTTGGCTCTGTGGCCGGATGAGTTCATCCATGCATCCATAACAGCCTTTGCGGTCTTTTGACCGTACGCTATGTTTTCCGCTGCAGTTCTGTAGCTTATACCGTTATTTCTTAAACGGTCGAATGGTGAATTTCCGTCAAGGTCTGTGTGGTCGAAATAGTGGCGGTCTATCATGTCCTGACTGTGAGCGCGCGCTACGTTGGCAAGATCGTTTGCCCATGTAAGCGCACCCAATCCGTTCTGCGCTCTTACCTGGTTTACAAGATTGAACACTTCAAGCTCAATAGCGGAAGCGTTTACAGACGCGCCGGACTGCGGAGCCTTTGTCGCCTCCGGTTTTGCGGTTGCGGCGGGCGCCTTTGTGGGCGTCGGCTTCGCGGTCGCGGCAGGCGCTTTTGTGGGGCTCGGCTTTGCCGTCGCTTCCGGCTTCTGCGTTACTTCCGGCACAGCATTATTTCCGAAGTCCGGAAAAACAAATTTACAGCTGCCCGATTTGCAGTCCAAAAGCCGGTTGAGCAATTCCTGCGGAATACAGCTCGCGATATTTGAGTTTATGCAATTGCCGTTAATGCATATCTTCCCATTGTTCACGCTTACGTTAAATTTATTGCTGTTACAGCTTGGAGCTGTACATGTGTTCGCCGCATACGCTGCCGGTGACATAGCGGATATGAGAAGTCCGCTGATAAGTATTTTTGAGAATTTGTTCATTTGTCGTATCTCCCTTTTCTATTATCCTATAATCCTAAACCATTTTAATTTACCTCCTGATGCAATTAAAATTATACATTAATCGGAGTATTTTGTAAATGCAAAATATAAGGAAGCGCTTCCGGTTCGAGACTTTATATTAACAATATGGAATAAATACGCGTATAAATTCCGTTAAAATACCGTATTTGCCGCATATTACCTGACAGCTGCTGAAAATGCATTTGCTATTTGAAAGTTGCGGGCTGAAATTTTCAGTTATGAGATAAAATACGCTATATCCACTTAAGCTTCGGTTTTTCCTCGCCGAACAGGAAATATCGCATATAGTCGTCGGCTATGGAACATACAATAGAGAGGAAGAACCATATCACGGTGTACGGCAGACACACCTGTCCCATGATATTATACGGCACATCATAATAGCTCCACACATACATGTGCAGCTTCAAATTTACTATATATCCCGTTATAAATTCCAGAACGGTTATTATTACCGCGCCGAACACGCCCTGGACGAGCAGCGGTATTTTGCCATGGTTGATTTCATTTATAAGACCTATTATGACAAAGCACAATCCGCCCAGCACAAACATCGACCAATGACTTGCGCCGCGCCATAAAAGCTCAATCATAATATAGCTCATTCCGCCCATGAAAAAAAGCGTTACATGCTTGAACATAAAAAATCCCCCCGTATCTATTATACATGATACGCGGGGATTTTATACCGTCTGCTTAAATATCAAGATTTGAAACGTACTTAGCGTTCGCCGCTATGAAATCGCGTCTCGGCTCGACCTTTTCGCCCATGAGAAGCGTGAATATTCTGTCGGCCTCAACAGCGTCCTCAAGTGTTACGCGCAGAATTGTGCGCTTTGCCGGGTCCATTGTCGTCTCCTTTAGCTCCGACGGGTCCATCTCGCCCAAACCCTTGTAGCGCTGAACCTTTGCGCCCTTGCCAAGCTCCGCTATCGCCGCGTCTCTCGCGTCCTCGTCAAATACGAACCTTTCCACAACATCCTTGTTCTTGCCCTTCCATACCTTATAGAGCGGCGGCTGCGCTATATACACATGTCCGTCCTCAATCAGTGGGCGCATATATCTGAAGAAGAATGTAAGGAGCAGCGTTCTTATATGCGCTCCGTCAACATCGGCGTCCGCCATGATGATAATCTTACCGTATTTGAGGTTTTCGGAATTGAAGTCCTCGCCTATTCCGGCGCCGAGCGCCTGAATTACCGGCAGCAGCTTCTCGTTTGAATAGACCTTGTCAATTCTCGATTTCTCAACGTTAAGCATCTTTCCCCAGAGCGGGAGAACCGCCTGGAACCGGCGGTGTCTGCCCTGCTTGGCAGAACCGCCCGCCGAATCGCCCTCGACTATGAACAGCTCCGCATAGTCCGCGCCCTCGTCGGTACAACGCGCAAGCTTGCCCAAAAGCGATGAGTTGTTAGCCTGCGAATTTTTCCGCGACGCTTCCCGCGCTTTCCTTGCCGCCTCGCGAGCGCGCGAGGCGCTTATCGTCTTTTCTATAATCGCTCTTGCAATTCTCGGATTTTCCTCTAAGAACGCGGAAAGCTTGTTTTGCAGAGCGTTATCCACAAGCGTTCTCGCGCCGCTGTTTCCGAGCTTCGTCTTAGTCTGCCCCTCAAACTGCGCCTCGGCAACCTTCACGCTTATAACAGCCGTAAGGCCTTCTCTTGTGTCGTCGCCCGAAAGATTATCGTCCTTCTCCTTTAAAAGCTTGTACTTCCTTGCGTAGTCATTTAACACGCGCGTAAGACCTGACTTAAATCCCGTTTCGTGCATACCTCCGTCCACGGTATGGATATTGTTTGCGAAGCTTAAAAGTGTTTCGGAATATGAGGTGGTATACTGCATTGCAACCTCTACTTCCATATCGTCGCCGCGCTTTGCCTCGAAATATATGATTTCGTCATGAATGGGATCCTTGCCGTCGTTTATATATGATACGAATTCCTTTATACCTCCCTCGGCATAAAGCTCCTCCGACCGTTGCTTCTCCGCTCGGTTATCCGTAAATATTATGCGCACGCCCTTGTTTAGAAACGCCTGCTCACGGAGCCGCTTTAACAGCACGTCGTAGTCGAAGTTGAGCGTTTCAAATATCTCCGAATCCGGCATGAAAGTAATCTTTGTTCCCGTCCTGTCCGTGTCGCCTATAACCTTTAGGTCACAGGTCGGGTTGCCGCGCTCATAGCGCTGGTAGTATACATGCTCCCCGTCATACACTTCTACCTCAAGATACTCCGAAAGCGCGTTTACCACCGACGAGCCTACACCGTGAAGCCCTCCTGACACCTTGTATCCGCCGCCGCCGAATTTTCCTCCGGCATGAAGTATGGTGAGCACAACCTGTACCGTGGGTATGCCCTCCGTCGGATGGATACCGACAGGTATACCGCGTCCGTTATCCGATACCGTCACCGTGCCGTCTGCGTTAATATCGACATTAATACGGTCACAGTACCCGGCAAGAGCCTCGTCTATGGAGTTGTCCACTATTTCGTATACCAGATGATGCAGTCCCGCTATAGAGACGGAACCGATATACATGCCCGGTCTCTTT
>CANRAG010000050.1 GCA_947628515.1 uncultured Clostridia bacterium
CGCCTTGAAATAATACAGGAGCGGCTTGAACGCGAGTACAACCTCGATTTAATAACCACCGCGCCGAGCGTTATATATAAGGTGTACAAGACAAACGGCGAAATGGTGTGGTGCGACAACCCGTCAAACCTCCCCGCCCCCGCCGAGATAGAGCGGATGGAGGAGCCAATGGCAAGGGCGTCCGTAATGGTGCCGAAGGACTATGTGGGAAATGTAATGGAGCTGTGCCAGGAGCGGCGCGGCATATATAAGCACATGGAATACCTTGACAGCACGCGCGCGGAAATAGTCTACGAGATGCCGCTAAACGAAATCATATACGATTTCTTTGACGCCTTAAAATCGCGAACGCGCGGCTATGCCTCGTTTGATTACGAGCTTTGCGGCTACGCTCCGTCAAAGCTGGTTAAGCTCGATATTCTGCTTAACGGCGAGGCCGTTGACGCGCTGTCGTTTATAGTGTTTGCCGACAACGCCTACGCGCGCGGCAGAAGGATGTGCGAGAAGCTTAAGGAATCCATCCCGCGCCAGCTCTTTGAGGTGCCCATCCAGGCGGCGATAGGCTCGAAGATAATAGCGCGCGAAACGATAAAGGCATTGCGCAAGGACGTGCTCGCAAAATGCTACGGCGGCGATATTTCGCGTAAGAAGAAGCTGCTCGAAAAGCAGAAGGAGGGCAAAAAGCGCATGCGCCAGGTCGGAACCGTGGAGGTGCCGCAGGAGGCGTTCATGTCGGTTTTGAAGCTGGACTAAAACCCTCGATAAATTTACGAAAAAGGATTTGCCTATGTTTATTTTACTGCTGCTTGTTCCGCTGCTTTTCGGATGCGGATTTGTCAAGAATGATAAAGAGATTTTCGGCGTAGATACCACAAAATCGCTTAAAGGCCTGTTTGCCTCGGGCGTTGTGCTGCACCATCTAAGCTCGTATTTTTTCACCGACAGATTTACCACCCTGGGACTGTATAGGCATGCGGGCTTTATAATGGTGAGCGGGTTCCTTATGATTTCCGGCTACGGGCTCGCTTTCAGCCTACAGCGCAAGGACGGATATCTGAAGGGCTTTTTCAGAAAACGCATACTGCCCGTTATAGTCGGCTATTATATAGTAGCCGTATGCTACTATTTCCTGTACAAGCACTATAATATGCTCACGCCCGACGTTTTTTTCAATCTCGTAACGGGAATAAGCTATTGGTTCATAGTCGCGATAACCGTGCTGTATATCGGGTTTTGGCTGTCATTTAAATGGCTTCGTCCGAAGGCGGGGCTTATAGCGTGCACGGTATGGACTCTTTTATATATGGCGTTCATGCTCATCCTTTCCCGCCGCTCGCCCTACGCATACGGGTTCTGGTGGTCCAACTCGGCGCTCGCGTTCGTAGTAGGCATGTGGTTTTCATTCTACCGTGATAAAATCCTCGCGGTGTTTGGGAATAAATATGTTCTGTGGATAACCGCTTCGGCTTTGCTGTTTGCGGCGGCGTATTGCATTGCCGCGAACCGACCCGAAACGGAGTTTTCCACCTTCCTGCTACAGCTTGCCGCGTCGGTCGGCTTCTGCGCGCTCGTTTTCCTGCTCGCGATGAAATTCAAGGTGGACAATTTCGTTCTGCGCAGTCTCGGCAGCGTTTCACTTGAATTATATCTGGTTCAGGCGCTGTGGATTTATCTCATAGGCGGCGGAGCGGAAACGACCTCGCGCGCGCTTATCGGCATATTAAAAATAGTCGTCGGCTCCGTCGTTACGGCATACGCCGCGCACTACGCGGGGCGGCTTGTCATGCTGCTTATAAACAAAGCTCACGATTTGATATTTGAACATAACAAAAACGGCGTTTCAAATTGAATTGAACCGCCGTTTTTCGGTCTAAGCATATTTTCAGTCCAAACATACAATGTCCGTAAGCGTTACGTCGCCGTAGAGCTTGCTCTTCCAGTTTAACGGAGTTGTTTTCGCGTGCTCGAACACCAGCCCCGGATACACGCCGTCGCAGTCTATGACCTCGCCCAGCTCGTTAAGCTCAAATAGCGCGGGCAGCACCTTATACACTCCGCTTGCGAGCGGCGTTATGTCAAGCTCAAACGTGTGTTCAAAGCTCTCGCCCTTTTTGCAGCCCGTAAAGTTGTAGCACGCTCCGGTTGCTATAACCACCTGGTCGGCGTTATGTATCATAAACCGCAGCGACAGCTCCGAAACATCCTCATTACAGTGCATCTTAAGCCGGAACTTCACCTTTTCGCCGTCCGTATAATAGCACCTGTCCTTATCCAACACCTCCAGCGAGTCCATAAGCACCTTGTCGGTGAGGAAGTTGAACCGGTGACAGTCGGTGTAATCGTTAAACAGCTTCGCCGTTACCTCGTCGTTTCTGAGATAAATATCTATGCCGCGCTCAACGTCACCGTCAAATATGACCTCGCCCTTTCTAAGTACAATGCTCCTGCTGCAAAGCTGGCGTATGGTCTGCATATTATGGCTAACGTATATTATCGTCTTGCCCTCGTCGCGCGCGACCGATACCATTTTGTCTATACACTTTTTCTGAAACGCCATATCCCCCACCGCGAGCACCTCGTCCATGAGCATTATGTCACTGTTAAGATGCGCCGCCACCGAGAACGCGAGCTTTACAAACATTCCCGACGAATACCGCTTTACGGGCGTGTCGATGAATTTACGGCACTCGGAAAATTCTATTATATCCTCTATCCGCTCGTCAACCTCCCTGCGCTTCATGCCCAGGATCGCGCCGTTAAGGTATATGTTCTCCCTTCCCGTAAGCTCCGGGTGAAAGCCCGTGCCCACTTCGAGCATTGAGGAAATTCTGCCCTTTATCCTTATTTCCCCCTCTGTGGGAGCCGTGACGCGCGAGAGCAGCTTTAAGAGCGTTGATTTGCCCGCACCATTGCCGCCTATAAGTCCTATCGTCTCGCCTTTTTTCACAGTAAACGACACGCCGTTAAGCGCCATGAACTTTTCGTTTTTGGTATACATCTTCGCGTCAACCTTGCTGTTGGGGTCCTCCTTCCCCCGCACTCTTGCCCACCAGCTCTGCAAATCGCCTTTGAGCGTCCCGCCGCCGATGGTGCCGAGCCTGTACTGCTTCTTTACGCCGTCTATTTCTATTACAGTCTCATCTGTGGAGTTTGACCTGACTGTGCTTAATACCGGATTCATATAAGAACCTCCATTCTTTTTAAATCGGAGCGACACTCTGCCTTGCCCGCAAAGTGCAGGTGACATCTTGTTATACCGTATCCATAAAGGTTTTCTCCACGCGGCTGAATATCAGCACGCCGAAGAACAAAAACAACGCCGTCACAATCCAGCTTATGCCCCAATAGGTATAGTTAAACGAGCCGCAGCCGAGAATGGCGTAACGGAAATTGTTCATAATCGGCGCGACGGGGTTTAACCATATAAGCCTTTGGAACCACGGCGCGATGGACGCGACCTGCGATATTGGGTATACCACCGGCGTGGCGTACATCCAGAGCTGCAAGCCAAATCCGATAAGTATTGTGAGGTCGCGGTACTTTGTCGTGACCGAAGATATTATAATCCCCACGCCCAGCCCCAAAAGCGCCATCTGCGCAATCATAAGCGGCAGATACAGCATGTATATATTGGGATGTATGTACTGCCCGCGCGCGGCGAGCACAACGGAGCAGACCGTAAACAGAAGCATCTGTATAACAAACGAGAGCAGGCCGTATATGACCGTTGTTACAGGCGAAACCAGACGCGGAAAATATACTTTGCCGAACAGATACGCGTTGCTTGTGAAGGTGGACGCAGTGGAGCTGAGGCATGCCGAAAAATACCCCCACGCCGCGTTGGAGCACATATAGAATAAAAACTGCGGCACACCGTCGGTAGAAATCCTCGCGATATGCCCGAACACTATCGTATATGTCGCCGACGAGAGCAGCGGACTTATTAAAAACCACAGCGGTCCCAGCACCGTCTGCTTATAAGCGCTGTTAAAATTGCGCTTTAAGAACATGAAAATAAGATCCCTATAGTGCCATAGCTCTTTTAAATTTATATCAAACCAGCCCGCTTTGGGCTTTATGACGGTTGTCCATTCGCTGTTATTCTTCATCAAAACAAAACTCCTTCTCGATACATACGATTATTTTACCACAACCCCATACATAATTCAAGCATTTTCGCATGAAAAATCGCATACTTTTCAGATATTGACGGTTGACATTGGGTACGGTTTTGGTATATAATGGTTATAATCACAAACGAGGCTGTTTTGGGGCTGAATTCGTGTCGTTAAAACGGTCAAATAAATTAAAAGGAGTATTTATATGAAAAAACGATCCACATTCACCGGAGACTTCGGCTTCGTAATGGCTGCCGCAAGCTCGGCAATAGGCCTGGGCAACATATGGCGGTTCCCGTACCTTGCCGCAAAATACGGCGGCGGCGCGTTCCTCATAACCTATATCATACTCGTTCTGACCTTCGGCTTCGCGCTCATGATTGCCGAAAACGTTATAGGCAGAAAAACGGGAAAAGGCCCGCTTGTCGCGTTCGGCGAGATAAGTAAAAAATGGAATTTTGTCGGTGTGCTCGCAACGATTGTGCCGGTGTTCATCCTCCCCTACTACAACCTCATCGGCGGATGGGTGCTGCACTTCACAACATCGTATCTGTCCGGAACGCACGGTACTATGACGGATGCAAACTATTTCGGCGACTTCCTTGCCGATCCCAAACGCCTGTTCGTGTTGGAGCTTATATTCACGGTCGGCGTTACGGCGATTATAATGTGCGGCGTGCAAAAGGGTATTGAAAGATTTTCCAAAATACTCATGCCTGTCCTCTTAATCCTCGCCGTGGTGCTTTCGATTTATTCAATCACGCTTCCGGGCGCGATGGAGGGAGTTAAATATCTGTTCATTCCGAACATGTCCAATTTCTCGCTCCAGGGCATACTCGCGGCGATGGGACAGATGTTCTTCTCGCTCTCGCTCGCAATGGGTATCATGATAGCCTACGGCTCATATCTGCCAAAGGACGCGGATGTGGAAAAGAGCGTTTCACAGATTGAGATTTTCGACACGCTAATAGCCGTGCTTGCCGGACTTATGATAATACCTGCCGTATTCGCGTTCTCGCACGGCGACCATGACGCGTTGAACGCGGGACCGGGGCTTATGTTTATAACCCTCCCGAACGTTTTCGCAAGCATAAGCGGAACGCGCATTGTAGGCTCGTTGTTTTTCATCCTCGTTCTTTTCGCAGCGCTCACGTCAGCAATTTCGGTAATGGAAGCGATTGTATCCTCAATCTGCGACAAATTCCATATGTCAAGGAACAAGGCCGCGATACTTTCCGGAGCGTGGGCAATGGCTGTCGGCACATTCTGTATCCTCGGCTACAGCACGCTGTCCGGAGTCAGGTTCTTCGGAGGCATGGACATACTCGACACGCTCGATTTTCTCACAAACTCGGTACTCATGCCCATAACGGCGCTGCTGACATGTATCTTCGTCGGATATGTGTTCGGTGTTGACAAGGTTAAGAATGAAATAGAGCTTTCGGGCAAATTCAGACGTGAAAAGATATTCAATGTAATGATTAAGTACGTTGCGCCGATATTTGTAATAGCGGTACTTGTGTCGTCGGTAATGTCGTCATTGGGAATTATAAACTTCTAAATAACAAAAAAATCGGATAGCGGATATCCGATAAATAATTAAGACTAATTTAAGGTAGGAACCGGCTTTCACGCCAATTCCTACCTTTTTTGTTATTGCTGCTGCGGAGCCGTTACCGGCTTCATGCCCGTAATTGAGTCCCAATACATGGTTCTCGTATTGCCGTCCCGCGACGGAACAGCCTCGCTTATCGCAACGCCCTCCGTGATAACCACCTTCGCAGGCGTGCCATCGTCGTTATATGTCACCACAATCTTAACGCATGTGTCGTCCGACGGTTTTTCCGACTCCTTCGGATCGTCTGTCGGCTTAGCGGTAGGTTGCTCCGACTCCTTCGGATCGTCTGTCGGCCTCGGTGTAGGCTGCTCGCCGCCCGTGCCGGGGTATTCCGTGCCCGTTACGTATTCTATGTTAAGCGCTGTCTTGTAATCCTCTAACAGCTTACTGAGCACGGGATTTCTGTCATAGCTTGCATCGTCAACAGCGTCGTCAAAGTCATATACGAAGTCGCCGTTCTCCACACGTCCCGCGTACTTCTCAACGTTCTCCACGACCTTGTCGGTATCCGTCGGGGTATATGAATACATCTCATCCGCCGTATCGAAGTTGGAATATTTGCTGCCGCCCTTCTTTGCAACATAGTCCTCCGGAACCTTCTCATCGCGTGTTTTTGCAAGATACGCGTCGTAATCGTTTTTATTGGTTTCCGAAGCGTAAATCAGCGCTCCGCAATCCTCGCTTATCTCGTTATCGTACATCTTGATGTTACCGCCGTCCTCGCCGGAGAATGTGCCTTTGCCTTTCTCATCCACACCTTTCGCGTCCGTGCCCTGCATTGAAATAAGCACCGGATGTGTAACATTTCTGAATACGTTCTTCTCCACAAAGAGCGAGCCGCCCATGCACGCGCCCGCGCCGTACTTTGAGTTGCCGTCATAGTAGTTGTTATATATATGTACCTGGTCGCCTCTTACACGCGGATGGCGCGAGTCCGAATGGTCAAACCAGTTATGATGGTATGTCATGTGGTAGCCCTGGTAGGAATCTTTCTCCATACCGCACAGCAACGACTTCCCGCTGTCCCAGAAATGGTTGTATGAGAATGTGCAGTAATCCGAGCCGGTCTTTACGTCAAGCGAACCGTCGCCCTTCTTCTGGTCTCCGCCGCGGTTCTGGCCGTAGAATATATCACAGTTGTGCACCCAGCAGTTGAAGTTATTTGTGTCAAGCGAGATACCGTCGTCATAGAATTCCATAACGGCAAGGTTTCTCACTTCCACATTCTCCGCCGCCCTTATAAGGAATGACCAGTGGTATGTGCACGCGTCGTCTCCGACGCCCTCAAAGGTCACGTTCTTTGTGCCCTTAATCTGCATATAGCCGCTTTCGTTTTTGCCCGCCGGCGACTCCACCTGACCTATCATGCGTATACAGAGCGGAGTGTTGTCGGCATAGCCCTTCTCGCGCGCCGAAAGAATTGCGGCAAGCCCCTTGCACTCCGTTACGGTTCCCTTGTTGTTTGTAACGACATTGGCTGTAACGGTATCCTTATTAGCGTCCGTAAGATATATAACCTGCGCTCCGCCCTTTAATGTGCCGTCGTTATTATACGCGCCTATGCCGTCGCTGTGATAATGAGGCGACGTCTTATCAAACGCGAAGCCTTCGCGGATTTGCGGCAAAACCTCCATTACGTCCGATTCCTTTGCCTCCTGCGCGCTTCCGCCTATCACCGGCTCGATCTTCATTTGATATTTTCCCGCCTTAAGGCCTAAGGCGTCCGCGCGGTAGTATGAGCCGTAATAGCGTATCAGCTCGTTATCTATCTGTGTATACTCGCCGCCTTCGGGCTTTACGTATACGTTATAATAATCCACCGGCGTCGGATTTGTCCATGTTATGTACGCCGTCTCGAGCCATCCCTGCGCCCTTGTTATATTTATGTCGGCAACGCCGTTGGGGTTAACCGTCGGCCTCGGTGTGGCAGTGGGCGCGGGTGTGGCGTTCGGGTCCTGCGTAGCGGGCGCCGGAGTTATGTCGCCCGACGGCGCTGTGTATTCGCCCGTCGTTTTTGCGACGGCGTAAACCATGGTTCTGTTAATTCCCGACTCCGGAGCGGAAATTGTATAATCGCCCTCCGTCTCCGCCTTGTATGAAATCACATACGGCTTTACGCCGCTCTTTTCCGTATTCGCTTCCGTCGCGACTGTTTCGCCCGCCTCGTTCTTAACAAGCATATCTATATCCTTACCGCTTGACGCTCTGCTGTCTGTGCCGCAATAGTACTCCACCACAGTTTCGCCCGCGTCAAGGTGCAGTTCTACCGCAAGCTGTTTTGCCAGTAAAGCGCTTGTCACATTTACCGTCTGTCCAAGCGGCGACAGAACTGCCGCGCTAACCGTTTGCGGCGTAGCATCATCTGTTCCCGTAAGCGTCAACGCGCCTTCAAATACGCTCGCGCCGCTTTTGCTGTATGACTCATCTGTCAATTCGGAGAAGTTATAAACCGTCTCCGTGTCCTCCGCGTTTGCCGCCACAAGCCCCGCAAATGACGAAACAGCCATACCGAGCGCCGCAGCGGCTGAAATCAGTTTTCTTGATTTCAAAAAAATCCCTCCCCTTTTCATGAAATTTTCACACAATACCTTGTGAAATTCCAATCAATATACATATATTTATTATACCACATTCCGAAAAAGTTTCAATAGCTCGGTATCGTGATTTCTTGCTGTAGAGTACAGTTATTTTGTTGCGGTTTGCCTTTATTTTCTTTCCTCGCCGTCAAACGCGTTAGCGATTGAGTCGCCGGGCGCGACCATGGGATAAACGTTTTCATCCTTATCTATTCTCGCGTCGATAAGCGTCGGTCTGCCGCCCGCCAAAGCCGCGCCGAACGCCGCTTTGAACTCCTCGGGCGTGGACGCCGTATACGCGTCGCAGCCCATGGCCTTTGCGAGCTTTTCATAATCTGTCGCGTCGTCGAGCACGGTATGCGAATATCTGCCCTCATAGAACAGCGTCTGCCACTGACGAACCATGCCCAACACGCGGTTATCCACGATAACCTCTATCACGGGGATGTTATGTCTTACCGCGGTCATAAGCTCGTTCATGTTCATTCTGAACCCGCCGTCGCCGGCTATGTTCACCACGACCTTATCCGGACACGCCGTCTTTGCGCCTATAGCCGCGCCCAGACCGTAGCCCATTGTGCCAAGCCCGCCCGATGAAATATATGTTCTCGGATTTTTATATCTGTAAAACTGCGCCGCCCACATCTGATGCTGTCCGACCTCCGTCGTTATAATCGCGTCGCCCTTTGTCTGTCTGTAAACCTCGGTTATTATTCCGCCGCCCGAAAGAACATCGGTTCTGTAACGGAGCGGGAACCGCTCCTTGTTTCCGCGTATTTGCGCCATCCACTGGCTGTGGTCCAAGCTTTCGCCAACAGCGGCGTTTAGCCGTTTAAGAACCTCCTTCGCGTCGCCTATTATATGCTCATCCACGGCGACGTTCTTGCCTATCTCCTTTTCGTCTATGTCTATATGCACAATCTTCGCGTCTTTTGCGAACGCCTTCGCGTTGCCGTATACGCGGTCCGAAAACCTAACGCCCACCGCAAGCAGCAAATCACAGGCGGAAACGCCGAAGTTTGACGTCTTTGTCCCGTGCATACCGAGCATTCCCGTATAGCGCTCGTCCGTGCCGTCAAACGCGCCCTTGCCCATTAGCGAGTCGCACACCGGCGCGTCAATCTTTTGCGCAAGTTCTCTAAGCTCCGGCGAAGCGTCGGCAGCGATCACGCCGCCGCCCGCAAAAATATACGGTTTTTTTGAAGCCGCTATAAGCTTCGCCACGCGCTCTATCGCCGCGTCGTCTATTGTGTCGGTTACGGGGCGTACCTCCGCCGGCTTTACCGCCTCGTATTCTGTCCTGTTTGCGGTAACATCCTTTGGAATATCTATCAGCACAGGGCCTTTTCTTCCGCTTTTGGCTACCGTAAACGCCTCTCTTATAGTCGGAGCCAGATCCTTTACGTCCATGACTATGTAGCTCCTTTTTGTAATGGGCTTTACCACCTCCGAGATTGCCACCTCCTGGAAGCTGTCCTTGCCCAAAAGTCCGGTTCCGACATTACAGGTTATCGCCACCATCGGCACGGAATCTATATTCGCCGTCGCGATACCCGTCACAAGATTTGTCGAGCCGGGGCCGGATGTGGCAAAGCACACGCCCACTCTGCCCGTAACTCTCGCATAGCCGTCCGCGGCATGCGCCGCTCCCTGCTCATGCGAAACGAGAATATGCCGAATTTCGTCCGAATGTTTATACAGCTCGTCGTACACATTCAATATCGCGCCGCCGGGGTAGCCGAAAATGGTGTCCACCCCCTGCTCCTTCATACATTCAATTACTATCTGCGCGCCTGTTAACTGCATTTTAAAAAAGCTCCTTTACACATAATATGTGATGCCGGTAAAGGATTGGTTATCCTATATATCGCATACCGTTTGCCGTGGTGCGGCGCGGGCTGCTACATAATCTGCTTTTGGCGTAGTTATACTGTTCGACATCTATCTATAAATAAAACACCATATCAGTATAATACCAAATCCCGGCTTTGTCAATACAAAGCCGGGATTTTTGTCGAAGTTGCAATATTTACCTCCGTCTTGCCGAACGGTTTTCATTAAGTAATATATATCGCCCTGTCTTAAGTATGTTGTATTCTATCTGAAGGGAGCTTGTCCGTATTGAGATCCTTTACAAGAATATGAACGCGCCGCATATTAACCGACGTGAGCGCCTCTATCACTCCGCGTATGTTATACTGCGCTATGCGGCATACGCGGAGTATGTCGCAGCCGTAATCAAGCGACGCCGTTATATCCATATGCACGCCATGGGAGGTCTTTCTGACGTTTATATTCCGTATCCTCGCCACACCGTCAACGCGCATCGCCTCGTGCACCGCAAGCTGGCACAGCACATCGTCCGAAATCGTGAAATCGCCCATATACGAGAATGTCGGCCGCACAATGGACTTGTCCGCCGCCGCGCCTCTTTCTTCTATATCCAAATTCTTCTGGAACCGCCTAAGCGGGTGCAGGAAATAGCCCGAAAACTCCTTTTGTATCTCGAACGTCGGCACGGGAATGACGTGCTTTCCGTCCTCGAGCCGCATACGGTTTGCCATTGCCATCTCCTCCGGAGTCGCCACATCCTCTATATGTATAAACCGGCTTATCGACCCCACGCCCAGACGGGCGGCAATCTTTTGCGCCATTTCCTCGGACGTGCCCAGTATCATAAGCCGACCTATCCCGCTTTTTTTAATGGCGCGCTTCATTTCATTCGCGTATTGCGGAGGGATAAAAAGCGCGTGCTTAACGGAAGCTATGCGCGTGTCCTCGCGCTTCGCGCTCGTGCCCGCTATAACCTTGCCGTTTGAAATGAGCAGTCCGTCGTCTATTATCCCGTCCGCGCCGTTGTCCTTTGCGACCATAATCGAGCGGTAGCTCTTACCCGTACCGCTCGGTCCCGTAAATGCTATTACCTCCATATGTCTATTCCTCTGTATCTCTTTCTGACTTTATCCTATACGCAAGCGTCATAAGATAATCCGACAAATGCACGTTCTCCACCGGCACATTGGGCGGAACGTCAAGCTCGCTGTAGGAGAAATTTAATATGCCCCTTATTCCGCCGTCAACAACCCTTTTTGCCATATCCTGCGCGGCGCTGTTGGGAACCGTCAAAATTGCCACATCCACACTGTTGTCTCTTATAAACCCTTCTATCTCCAAATCCGACATCACGGTTATTCCGCATATCTTTGCGCCTATAATACTTTCGTCATTATCAAATATCCCCACCAGCTTAAAGCCTCGGTTCGCGAATGAATTGTGGTTCGCAAGCGCCCTGCCGAGATTGCCCGCGCCTATTATTATCGTTGTGTCGCCGTCGTTAAGTCCGAGTATGTTCCCTATTTCATCAATAAGGGACCGAACGTTATACCCGTATCCCTGCTGGCCGAAGCCGCCGAAATAATTAAGATCCTGCCGTATCTGCGAAGCGGTGACATTCATAAGCTTTGACAGCGAGTTCGAGGATATCCTCTGTATATCCTGTTTCAGCAGTTCGCCCAGATACCTGTAATACCGCGGCAGACGCTTTATGACAACCTCCGGTACCCTTCTTTCGTTATTCTCCATATCTTCAGCCTTTCATACTTAATCGGATAGTTTATTGCATCGTATTAAAATTATACCATACTTTTGTATATTTGTACAGTATTTTTTGTTCGTTTTTTTCTAGATAAGAAATCCGAGCACAATCCCGCGCATTATTCCGGCTATGCCTTTTTTATTCACATCGTTTGCCGCCTTAAGCTCCACCTTGTCTATTATGTCCTCGCCGTTTACAAATTGCAGCTCGCCTATGACGTCGCCCTGCTTAACGGGCGCTTTTATGTCCTCGTTTACAAACACCCTGCGTTCCGGCTCCACTCCGTCGGACTTTTTCATAAGCAGAGACTTCTCCTCCGCCGTTACAGCCTTTACCGTGCTGTCCGTCCCGCCGGCCACATCAGCGTCGGCTATTTCCTCGCCCGCCTCGGCAAGCTTTTTTATGCCGTAGTTTGCAAACCCGTAATCCAAAAGCGACTTTGCCGACGAAAACCGCTTCGCGGAGGTAGGAGCGCCGAGCACGACCGCGATAAGCTGCATACCGTCGCGCTCCGCCGACGCGGAAAGGCAGCAGAGCGCCTCGGAGGTCGAGCCTGTTTTAAGTCCGTTGGCGCCGGTATAGAAGCGTATAAGCTTGTTGGTGTTGGCAAGCTTGAACTTGCCGCCGCGCAGCTCATCGGTCCATATCGACGTGTAATCGGTGATTTTTGGATGCTTCAAAAGCTCGCGCGACATTATCGCCACATCCCGCGCCGAGGAATAATGCCCCTCCTCGTCAAGCCCGTTGGTGTTTACAAAGCGCGTATGCTCCATACCCAGCTCCTTTGCCCTCTTGTTCATCATATCCACAAACGCGCTCTCGCTCCCCGCTATATGCTCTGACATAGCTACGCATCCGTCGTTCGCGCTGGCCACCGCTATACCCTTTAGCATATCGTTCACGCTAAGCTGCTCGCCCGCTTCGAGGAACATCGTCGATCCGCCGTAGCTCATTGCGTTCTCGCTTACGGAAACCATATCGTCAAGCTTTAACGCGCCCGAATCCACCTGTTCCATTATAAGCAGCATTGTCATAATCTTTGTGACGCTCGCTATAGGCAGCTCGTCGTCGGCGTTCATTTCCCGGAGCACCTCGCCCGTGGACTGCTCGATAAGTATGCATGATTTTGCCTCAACCCCGTCAATCGCTTCGTCCCCCTCCGCGTATACCGCCTGCGGTATCAGAAAAGCAAAGCATATAAACAGACACATCAGCCGTTTCATAAAATCATCCTCCCCGTTTATTTTCTTTAATCTATAATATTTAATACGGGGTTAAATTATTACAACGGCAAAAAAGAACACCGCCGCTAATTTTGCGGCAGTGCCGATATTATTCATTTCTCTATTATGACATCCGACATTATCCCGACGCCGCGCAGCATATAACCGTCCGTCCATTGCCACCCCGTCGTTCTGTATGCGTCGTTGCCGTACCATGTGTAGTTCTCGTCCGCATTGTGCAGCGTTCCGAAAATATTCTGACGGCTTCCGTAGAGGGTAACGGATACCGTATGCCTGCCCCTGCAAAGCGCGCCCACGCCCACGCGATGAGGCGAAAATGCGATAAGCCCCTTCTTCTCTCCGTCAACCGACACGCCAAGAAGCGGCGCTTTAAATTCGGGAACTCTTATATAATACTCCCCGTCACATTCTATATCCGCGTCAAATACATAGTCTATATTTCCCGTATAGAAGGGCATTCCCTGCTCCGTTATGCTGCCGAAGCGAAGCTCCGCCGCGTCGGCGGTAATAACGGTTCGGTTTCCGTTTATCCCAACGCCGAAATCGCCTAAAATATACACGCTCTCCGGCTGCGTTTTGCAATTATAACCAAGCTTTATTTCCAGACGGTTTACGCCCCGCTTTATATCGGGCAGGTCGAGCACCTTTATGGATTTATCTATATACCATCCGCGAGGAGTTACGTCCACGGCGGCGCCGTTAAGCGTAATATCGCATATCTGCGGATTTTCTATGCCGAGCCGCGCGGGAACGGAAATCTCAGACATGAATTCATAAATGAGCTTAACGCAATGCGTCTCACCCTCCTCCGTCGCCCACGGCTGACGGTTTCGGCCGTTGCGGACAAAAAAGCCCATATCCGCGCGCAGCTTATTGTCGAGCCGCAATATTTCCTCCCGCGCGTATGTCCTTGTCCCGTCAAGCTCCGCCGCCGCGTAATCGAGCACAAGCGCGTTCGGCTCGCTCCGCTTGAAGCTCTTAATCTCATTCAGCCTGCAAACCGGCTCAAAATCCGTTTTGGGCGCGTATGTATTATATTCCGCCGCGCCGCGTTTTTTAAGTTCTATTAAGAAGCTGTCCTCGCCATGGCATACTATTTCCGTTTCGGTAAAGCCTCCGCCCGCGTTCGATTTAACGGCGTACCGCTCGCCCGTCATCGTATCATACAGCGTCAGACCGTATTCGCCCTTTATCCGTATTGTATACTTCTCCGTATCGCAGCCGCCGGGGTTTACATGGCATATATACAGCCATCCCCGACCGCGATCCTGCCGAAGCTGACAGAAAAGGTTTTCAGACGGCGCGCCGGACGCGTCCATTATTTTTATATCCCTCAAATCATCGACGGCGCTTAGTATATCCGACTTTGTAAACGGAACCGCCGCACAGCGCCTCGCAAGCCGCTCGGCTCTGTCGGATCTTACGCCGTCCACATATTCGGGCACGCCTCCGGCAAATATCACCTCGCGTCCGGTTTTTGCAAATCGCTCCAGCACGCTAAGCGTCGTGCTCCTTATTGTTACCATATCCGGAACTATAACCCGTTCATACCCGCACTCGCCGACCTTAAGCGGCATACCTCCCTCATATGACGCGCACTGCTCCGGCAGCAGCGATTCGCACAGGTAGTCGAAATCCACAAGTCCGTAGAGCAGCCATGACGTTATATCCTTAAACTCATTGTCTATCTTCCTTCGCGCCGCCCTTGTCTCCTTTTCCGTTCCGTACAGCACCCAGTAGCTTTCAACGGGATGCACTACCGCTATGCGCGTTATACGCGTTCCGCGGCGCAGAACGGTATTGAGCCTTGCAAAATGATTTTCTATATACGGATATTCCCTATACCACGGCGACTGATAGAATATTGACGCGGGCCAGTCGCGCTTTGCCTCGCCCATGATTGTCATATGCGAAAGATGCTGTACTCTGTGGGTTATGCCCAGCGCCGCCTGCCAGTCGCCCTGCAGCTTATATGTCTTAAACGTGCAATCCCATTGCGTGCCGCCGTACTCCTCGCTCATCGCGCCCTCTCTGCCGTACTGCCGCGCGACGCTTGCCGCCTGCTTTACGGTGGTAAACTCCCTGCCGTCAATCAGCAAATCCACGCCGGGAATATCCATATTCTTATATGTGCGCATTGCCGAGCCGACCATTGTCGTCTGCGCGAGCAGATTTTCCTCGCCGAGGATGTGTCCGGTCATTTTTATACCGTTTTTAGCACACCAACGGCATATCCTGTCCATAAAAACCTCCGAGAAGCACTCGCATACGCCGTCACGGTATAAATACCTGTTGCGTCTGCTGCCGTCGGCCATATCCCATACGTACTCCGGCACAATCGAAAGCGCGTCAAAGCCGTTGCGTTCTTTAAACCACGCCGCAAAATATTCCGTATACGGCACATACGCGTCGTTATGCGACATCACCTCCGCAAGCGGCCCCTGTTTTCCAAGCCGGGGCTCGTCGGTAAAAATCGCCTGAACCGTGCCGCCAAAGCAATCGCCCATTACGCTCTTGTACCGCTCATGCGTCACCCGTATAAACTCGTCTGTCGCTTCGGGGTTCATGGTGTCCGTATAGGTCTGCCCGTTAAACCATTCCTCCGGCTTATTTAATATCAGATAGGCGTACCGCACTCGCTCGCCGCGTCCTATTGCCGCTTCAAGCTCCGCTTCGGTTTTAAGTTCGCTATACGATTTTATACCCTGTTCGCAAAGCTCCAGAGAATACGCCGTGAGATAGTACCCGTCCGGTACTTCGCCGTTTTTGAGACTTTTTAAAAACTCCGCCTCGTTTTCTTTGCACCCCGTAAGCGCGTGTTCCGTAAGGCACAGCTGTCTGCCGCGATAGCACGGATTTTTTGTCACCGCGCCGTCGGCAGCGCCCGACGGGAACCTATCGTCGTCATAGAGCCAGCAGATTAGTCCGAGACGGCGACAAAGCCGCACGGCGTATTTTGCAATGTCGAGAAATTCGCCGCCCATATACTCTGTATCCAAGCCCTCGCGCGGGTGAATTACCACGCCGCCCATGCCCATTTCTTTAAATATCAAAAGCTGTTCCTTAATATTATCCCGGCTAAGCCTGCAATTCCATGACCAGAACGGAAAACCTCTGTACTTAGCCGCGGGATTTTTAAAAAGCTCATAATCAAAGCTCATAGCCTGTCACCTCGCTTAATCTGTTCGTTAATTGTATCATATATGCAAAAAGATTGCAATAACAAAAAAGAAAAAAGCATACCCATCGTTCATAAAGCCCTCTCCCTCTTGATTTTCTCACTTTATGAAGATGCGGTATGCTTCTTTTTCGGATTTTATTACAGCGCGCGCGGATGCGCTTTGTCATATACTGTCTTGATTTTTTCGTCGAGGAAGCAGGTATAAATCTGCGTCGATGAAATATCGGCATGTCCCATCATCGCCTTTAGCGACTCCAAATCCGCGCCGTTTTCTATAAGATGCGCGGCAAACGAGTGCCTTAACGAATGGGGGGTTATCTGCTGCTTTATCCCCGAGCTTTCCTGATACTGCTTGATTATCTTCCAAAATCCCTGCCGTGAAATCCTGCCGCCGTTGCAGTTTACGAACAACGCCTGTCCGCCGTTGCCCTTTAACAGATACGGTCTTGCTTTATCAAGATAGACCTTCAGCGCCGAAATCGCCTTATGCCCCAACGGGATGACCCGCTCCGAACGGTTGTTGCGGCAATGCAAATATCCCATGTCGAGATTTATATCCAAAACGTCAAGGCCTATAAGCTCCGATACGCGTATGCCCGTCGCGTACAGCACCTCCAGCATAGCCCTGTCGCGTATTCCCTTGTTCTCCGTCATATTCGGCTGCGCGAGCAGCAGGTCTATCTCACTGTTTGAAAGCACCGCGGGCGGCTTCTTCTCCACATGCGGCGTCGCGAGCGAATCGGTCGGATCGGTATCCATGTACCCGTTTTCGATTAAAAACATATAGAAGGAGCGTATTGATGCAAGCGTACGGGAAAGTGTCGAGTTCGCGCGTCCCTTGTTCTTAAGGTCTGCCATATATGACAGCACCGTGGTCTTTGTAGTGTTTTTTAAATTTGTTATACCCAGCTCATCGAGGTATGTAGTATACTGAGTGACGTCACGTGTGTATGATTCCACGGTGTTTTGCGATTTGTGACACTTATCCTTCATGAAATTTGTATAATCAACGATATACGCGTTCATCGTATTCTTCCCTTCTTCCGGCGTATGTTACTTTTATTTCCACTGTTTGTCTTAGGTTACAGTTA
Organism: uncultured Clostridia bacterium; assembly: GCA_947628515.1. Taxonomy (GTDB): domain Bacteria; phylum Bacillota; class Clostridia; order UBA1381; family UBA1381; genus Ornithomonoglobus. The sequence goes on from CANRAG010000050.1 coordinate 17,424, forward strand.
GATTTCAATAATATTTCAAGTATATTATACCACAAATTTCCGATTTGTAAATAGCTTTTTGAAATTTTTTTGTTAACCTCGCCGTATTTTATGTAACCGTAATTTTAAGTAATTTCATAAATATTGTGCTCACCCAGCCCGCCGCCGCGCCGCCGCCACAAAATGTAGTGAGCGCCACGACCAAAAAAAATAAATAAAAAATTATAAACCCCTTATCCCTTACGCATTTACCCGACGCCGACGCGCAGCAAACAGCGCCGAACATAACCATGCCAAGCACCGGCAGCACAAGCTCCGGAATGCGGATTAATGTGATTATTACGCCCTTTTTCCCATATCCAGCGATAAACGCGGCATTGGTAAAGCCGTTTATAAATCCTCGCCGCAAACACGCCGCGCCTACTACCGCCGCGCCCGGTTTCGCAAAGCTGCACGCGGCGAACACCGCCGCCAAAACCAGTCCCGATTTTATTTCCGACACGGCAATTCCGGCATGATTCACACCTCCGTTCACCCCGTTTATGAAATTATCGAGGTAGCTTTTTATGTCACTCGCGCCGCCGTTTTGGTTTACATAATAAAAGGCGCCCGCGACGGCTCCCAGAGCTGTCAAGGCAAAGAGAATTATGTAAAATATCTTAACAATTCTGTAATTATCTTCGAGCATTGTATCACCTCCCGTATTACAAGTATCTGCCGTCTATTCCATTTTTATGCTTGACCGCGCAATTTTACAACCCTGTATTTTGCACAAAAAAAATCAATGCGCCCTCTTTACTTTAAGCTTTTTGTATGTTATAATATAAGTAGTTAAATTTTACCCGGAAAGGAAGAGAGAGATGAAATTTAAGAGAATTATTTCGACGGCTGCCGCCGTTGTGATGCTCGGCACATGCGCGTCCGCGCTGCTGACGGCGCATGCACAGGGCGCGGCGCCCGTTATCAAGGTAACCTTTGACGACGGCGGCGACGCGTACACGCTCCATAACGGCACGCTTGTGTAG
>CANRAG010000051.1 GCA_947628515.1 uncultured Clostridia bacterium
TTATTTGCTTAAATTATCAATACATTCCGCCCATGCCGGGATCCATTGCCGGCGCGGCCGGTGCCGGTTCCGGCTTATCCGCTACAAGGCTCTCTGTCGTAAGAACCATTGCGGCAACCGAAGCCGCGTTCTGGAGCGCGCTTCTTGTAACCTTAACCGGGTCAACTATTCCCATCTCAATCATGTTACCGTATACGTTTGTGAGCGCGTTATAGCCCTCGCCGGCGGGGAGTGACTTAATTTTGTCAACTATTACCGCGCCTTCAAGTCCCGCGTTCTTGGCAATCTGCCATGCCGGTTCCTCAAGCGCCTTTAACACAATTGAAACACCTGTCTTTTCGTCGCCGTCAGTCTCATCTAAGAGCTCCGCAACCTTGGGAAGTATGTCGATATATGATGTGCCGCCGCCCGCGATAATACCTTCCTCGACAGCCGCCTTTGTAGCGGAAAGAGCATCCTCAATTCTGAGCTTCATTTCCTTCATCTCTGTTTCCGTAGCCGCGCCGACACGAATAACGGCAACGCCGCCGGCAAGCTTTGCAAGTCTTTCCTGAAGCTTCTCACGGTCAAAGTCTGATGTTGAGTTTTCAATCTCGCCCTTAATTACCTTTACGCGGTCCGCGATAGCAGACTTTTCACCCGCGCCGTCAACAATAATTGTAAGCTCCTTTGAAATCTTGACCTGCTTAGCGCGTCCGAGCATTGAAACGTCCGCGTCCTTAAGCTCTAAGCCGATTTCCTCCGTTATTACCTGACCGCCGGTAAGAATTGCTATATCCTGAAGCATAGCCTTTCTTCTGTCGCCAAATCCCGGAGCCTTTACCGGCACGCAGGTGAATGTTCCGCGAAGCTTGTTAAGAATAAGGGTTGAAAGAGCCTCGCCCTCAACGTCCTCCGCTATAATCATCATTTTCTTGCCCGCCTGAACGACCTGCTCAAGAAGCGGAAGAATTTCCTGGATATTTGAAATCTTCTTGTCCGTTATTAAGATGTACGGGTCGTCAAGAACCGCTTCCATCTTGTCCGTATCCGTTACCATATACGGTGTGATGTAGCCGCGGTCAAACTGCATGCCCTCAACTATCTCCGAATATGTCTCCGCCGTCTTTGACTCCTCAACGGTGATTACGCCGTCGGCCGTAACCTTTTCCATAGCTTCCGCTATAAGCTCGCCGACTTCGTCATTTGAGGCGGATACCGCCGCGACTCTTGCGATGTCGTTCTTGCCGTTTACCTTCTGCGCCGCCGCCAAAAGATTGTCTACAGCGACATTAACCGCTCTCTGTATGCCTTTTTTGACTATCATAGGATTAGCGCCCGACGCCACGTTTTTAAGTCCCTCTCTTACGAGCGCCTGACCTAAAAGTGTAGCGGTCGTTGTGCCGTCGCCGGCCACGTCGTTGGTCTTGGTCGCCACTTCCTTGACAAGCTGCGCGCCCATGTTCTCGAACGCGTCCTCAAGCTCGATTTCCTTCGCTATAGTAACGCCGTCGTTTGTTATAAGCGGAGCGCCGAATTTCTTACCGAGAACTACGTTTCTGCCCTTCGGGCCGAGTGTTATTTTTACAGTGTCCGCGAGCTGGTTAATGCCCGATTCCAGGGCGTGTCTTGCGTCCTGTCCGTATTTGATTTCTTTTGCCATGATAAATTACTTCCTTTCTGTGAGCGTTAGTCTACAACCTTTGCGAGAATATCGCCCTGATTTACAATCTTGTATTCCTCGCCGTCAACCTTTACCTCTGTTCCCGCATATCTCGATGTAAGAACCTTATCGCCTACAGCGACCTCCATGGGAACGGTCTTGCCGTCAACCACAGCGCCCGGTCCCACTGCAAGGACCTCTGCTACCTGCGGCTTTTCCTGTGACTTGGATGAGAGAATAATTCCGCTTTTGGTCGTTTCCTCGGCCTCAAGCATCTTTATAACTACTCTGTCTGCTAATGGTTTGATTGTCATTTTTACTACCTCCTGTATTAAGTAATATAAGCGGCATAAGCCGTAATATGCTTTACATATTGTTAGCACTCGACAGACTTGAGTGCTAACAATACATATTATTACCTTTTTTTCTGCTTTTTTCAAGTCTTGATTTTTAAGGTATTTACGGTGTTTTTGCAAAAATACTTTAAAATACTTTAAAATACTGCTGTTTTTGCATGCATATCATATTTTTAATTCTTTACAGATAGTTCATATTTATGATAAAAAGTTTTCCATAAGCGCTAACGCATCCTCTGAGCGGTCAAAGACTACGCCTTCTTTAAGCGCGGCTATATCGTGCGCGGGAAATGACGCCTCGCTTATCGGGTAGTCGGAGATAAGACGGCTTATTCCGTCCTCGTCGGAATAAAGTCTAAGCTTCGCGTCCTCCAATATTACCCGATAGCGGCGCGGTTCACCGGTGGGCGACGCGGACGCCGTAACGACCGAGGCCGACACCTGTTCGGAAACAAGTCCGTTCCCGCTTTTAAAGCCGACGCCGTATCCGGCTGTAAAAAATATCGCCGTTACAAATAAATATGACGCCGTTATGATAATATACCTGTATATGGGTTTTAAATTCTGCATATAAATTCCTCCGTATTAGATTTTTAATGGAATTTTTCCCAATAAATAAAAAAATAATACAAAACTATTGAAAAAAAATGTAATTTATTATATAATATCACTGTATACCCGGTTTGGCATAGCATGCGGAACTACCGGAAGGAGGTTGATCGATGTGGCAGACGAATACAGCAGACGAAGAAGAAGGCCTGCGCCTGACGCAAACGATAATTTTGACTGGGATGCCTTTGACAGGCAGACATCAGCAAGCGCCGAAAGCGGCGAAATTCCTATGAGGCGACGACGCGGCACGGAGCCGGAGAGCGCGAGAAGGAGAAGGCAGGTTAATACGCCATCTCCGCAGCCGCAAAGTCGGAGCGCGGCAAGCGGCGGGCAGAAGACTGTGAATAATTCAGCCAAAGGGAAGTCGAAAAAGAAGAAAAAGCATAGAAAGCAATTAACTGAAAAGCAACGCAAATTCAGAAAAAGGGTTAAGGTTACCATTCTTTCCGTAATACTCATAACGGCGGTCGTGCTGTCGGGAATGTTTGTCGGCATGTACGCCGCGGTATCCCGCGAGATCAAGGATATGAATATACAGAGCCTTGCATTAAATGACACGTCCACAATATATTATGTGGACAGCAGCGGCGCGGAGCATGAATTTGAGCGGCTGCAATCGGACTCATTCCGCATATGGGTTGACTCCGAAGAAATTGCGCCCTGCTTTAAGGACGCTATAGTCGCGATCGAGGACGAGCGTTTCTATATGCATAACGGCGTTGATGTGAAGCGAACGCTCGGCGCTACTGTAAAATATATAGGCGCCAAATTAGGTATAGGCCATTCGACCTACGGCGGCTCGACAATAACGCAGCAGGTAATCAAGAATATCACCCAGGAAGACGATTTCAAGGCCACGCGTAAGGTTAAGGAAATGATGAGAGCTATCGCGCTTGAAAACGAGGTTTCCAAGGATGAAATCCTTACCATGTACTGTAATATTGTATATTTTGCAAGCAACTGTAACGGCGTAGAGGCGGCGTCGCAGCTCTATTTCGGAAAGCCCGCGTCGGCTCTGAATGTTCAAGAGGCGGCGTCCATAGCCGGAATAACCCAGTTCCCGTCGGAATTTGACCCGATTGCTCATCCCGATAAGAATGTGGAAAAGAGAAATACGGTTCTTAAAAAGATGTATGAGTTGGGAAAAATAACCGAGCAGGAATATAAAACAGCGTCGGAATCACCGCTTGAGCTCAATAAGGCAAGCATAGGGAACCAGTCGGTGTCAACGTCCTATTTTGCCGACCAGGTGGTAAACGATGTTATAAAGGACCTTATGAACGAGAAAAGCTATTCGGAAGAATACGCCACGCGTCAGGTCTATAACGGCGGATACAAGATTTACGCGACCGTTGACCCGCACATCCAGGAAATCATGGAGGACGTGTATGAAAACGAGTCCAACTTCCCCGGTGGCGGCAACGCCGAGGCAGCCATGGTTATTTCCGATCCGTACACGGGCGCTGTAAAGGGTATCATAGGCGGTCTTGGCAAAAAGACCGACGTAAGGGGCTGGAACAGAGCCACACAGGCGAAAAGACAGCCCGGTTCGTCCATAAAGCCGTTATCCGTTTACGGTCCCGCGATAGATCTCGGAAAGGTAACGGAGTCCGAGATAATACGCGACGAGCCTATTACAATAGGTAATGATAACTGGAAACCCAAGAACTCATACAGCGGGTTCAAGGGCGATATGACGGTCAAGGAAGCTATCGCAAGGTCGGCCAATATTCCGGCGGTAAAGATTTTAGACAAAGTCGGGCTCGGAAACTCATACGGCTATCTTACGAATAAATTCCATATGTCCACCATTCAGGAGGAGGACAAGAACTATTCGTCCCTTGCTCTCGGCGGACTTACCCAGGGCGTAACCGTTGAGGAAATGGCGGCGGCATACGGTGTGTTTGCAAACAGCGGAAAGCATATTACGCCGTACACCTACACAAAGGTAACCAATTCCGCGGGCGAGCTCATCCTTGAAAATCACAGGAATGAGACGCAGGCAATGAGTGAATCCGCGGCATTTATAACGGCCGATCTTCTTTCCGGCCCGGTAAACCTTGCATTCGGTACTGCGACCGGCGCAAAGCTGAATTCGGGAATGCCCGCCTACGGCAAGACGGGAACAACGGATGACGACTGCGATAAATGGTTTGTGGGCTTCACTCCGTATTATGTGGGCGCTTCATGGTTCGGCTTCGATATCCCGTCGTCGCTTAAGGCCGCCGGCATATCGGGAAATCCGTGTATAACGGCATGGAAAATGGTATTTGACAGAATAAGCGCGGATCAGTCGTATAAGACGCTTACCAAGCCGTCATCGGTTGCGGAAGTATCCGTATGCTCGATAAGCGGAAAGCTGCCCGGCGGCAGATGCAACGCGGTTAAGTCATATTTTGTTGACGGAACACAGCCGCGTGATAAGTGTACAAGTCACAGTCAGGCGCCGGTGCGCGATGACACAGAGGATTTACCGGACTCAGACGCGACAAAAGCGCCGGACAGTGAAGGAAATTCCGAGGCGGCAACGAAAGCGCCGTCGGAAAACCATACCCAGGCTCCGGCAAATAACCCGCCGGCAAACAATAACCCGCCGGCGAATAATCCACCGGCAAACAATAATCCACCGGCAAACAATAATCCGCCGGCAAATAATCAACCGGCAAACAACCCGCCGGCAAATAATCCACCGGCAAACAACAACCCGCCGGCAAACAATAACGCGGGCGGCGAAGTTCTAACGCCGGAATAATAAAATCACGACGAAAAGCCGTACCGAAGCCATTGGTTTCGGTACGGTTTTTTCGTTGATTTGCCGTTTTCTTCTAAAATCTTTCTTTATTGCATAAATATTCAAAACCACGGGCTAAAAATGAGCATTTATACATATAAAGCGGTAAAAAATAGATATTGTGCATAAAAACACAAAGTGTGATACAATTTGACAATTTGTGTAATTGAAATGTGCCGAAATTTACGGAAAAAGAAAGTTTTTCGTTGAAAACCGCGCGTAATTATGGTAAAATTTATTCAAATAAGGGAGGCAAGCGCAAATGATAGATGAACAAACGCGGGAGATTTTGAAATATATCGGGAAGAGATTCAGCTTTTACAGGGAGCGAGCGGGACTGTCGCGCGTGGCAGCAGCCGATCGATTGTGCATAACGCCGAGAACCCTTGCGGCATACGAGCGCGGCGAACGCGAAATATCGGCGCAGATGACAGTCAGGATGGCGCAGATATACGGAGTGACGCTGACAAAGCTTACGGACTACAAGAACATAATGCAAAATATCCATAGTGATGATTTGAAAGCGGCGGATATATAATGAACGGTAAATATTACAGAATTTTAAGGAACGATCTTAATCTTACCCAGGCATATGTCTCACAGCTTATAGGCGTTTCCAGACATTCCCTTTCAAAATACGAGAAACGCGAAACGGATATGCCGCTTACGGTTGCTTTGAAGCTGAACGAGCTGTACAATATAGAGGAAAATTCCGAATTATACAAAAAGATTTATTCATGTTGACTGCCGCACAATTTTTATAAATTTTCGTTTGTTTCACGATTGGCGGCTGTATACCTTGACAGATAAACGAAAATTTAAAGAAATTTTGATACTTCCGTTATTATCATATTCCCGTATTTGTCCGCCTTGACTCTGCCTATACCGTCAACCTTTAAAAGCTCCTCAACGGTACGGGGCTGCTTGTCGCATATATCATATATGGTTTTATCGCTGAATATGACATACGGCGGCACCCCTTGTATTTTAGACAGTTTCATCCTGAGAAAACGCAGCTTTTCAAAAAGCTCGCGCTGCTTTGCGGAGGAAAGTCCCGCGCGGTTAATCGGCGCGGACTTGGCGGCGGCTTTTACAAGCCTTCTGCGCCGCGCAATCCTTCTTTCAATTCCGCAGCAGCCCGAACAGTTACCGCATACGCCTTCCGATTTTTCGCCGAAATATTTGAGTATATGGTTTCTGAGACAGTCAGAGGTCGTGCAATAGTCGATCATGGACCGGAGCCGTCTGTAATCGAGCCGCCGCACATTTGCCCTCTGCTCATTTGTAAGCTCCTCGTTATTTTCACCGTTTTCTATAAAATACTTAATTGTATATATATCCTTTGCCATATACAGCATTATACATTCCGCCGCCTCGCCGTCACGGCCTGCCCTGCCCGCCTCCTGGTAATAGCTTTCGATATTTTTCGGCATATTATAGTGTATTACAAATCTGACATTGGACTTGTCTATGCCCATGCCGAACGCGTTTGTGGCGATTATGACCGGAGCTCTGTCGTATATAAAATCCTCCTGATTGCGTATTCTCTCCTCGTTTGTAAGTCCGGCATGGTATCTTGTTACCGGGTATCCCTCCCCCGCAAGGATTTCATACAGCTCGTCAACCGACTTCCTTGTTGAGCAGTAAATAATACCGCTCTCATCTTTATGCCGTTCAAGTATTTCAAGCACCTCGTCAACACGTCCGCTCATGGATTTGGTTCGGCGAACCTCAAAGTACAAATTCGGACGGTCAAAGCCCGTTGTTATCCTGTACGGAGAATTAAGCTCCAATATGCGGGTTATATCATTGCCCACATTACGCGTAGCCGTTGCGGTAAACGCGCCCAACACAGGTCTTTTCGGCAGCTTGTTTATAAACTCCGGAATTTTCAAATAGCTCGGTCTGAAATCCTGCCCCCACTGTGAAACGCAATGCGCTTCATCTATGGCTATGTATGAAATATTCAGGTTTTTACACACATCAATAAACGACTGTGTTTCAAGCCGTTCGGGCGCGACATATATAATCTTATATACGCCGTTTATCATATTCTCTCTGACTCTCGCGCATTGGCGCTCGCTTAACGAGCTGTTGTAGTACGCTCCGCGTATGCCCGCTTCTACCAATGCGGTTACCTGGTCGTTCATAAGCGAAATAAGCGGCGATACCACAATAGTAACCCCCTCCGCCATTAATGCCGGAAGCTGATAGCATACGGATTTACCCGCGCCGGTCGGCATGATGCCAAGCACGTCCCTGCCCTCAAGTAGCGCGGATATTATTTGCCGCTGTCCGGGCCGAAAACTGTCATGCCCGAAATATTGCTTTAAAAGTTGCTGTGCCCGTTCAATATTTGTCATTCTTAAACCTCGCAATATACTAACTAAGGGCAGTCCTCAAACGGACTGCCCGTACTTTTAGGGGGACCCTTGCCTTTCGGCAAGGGCATATGAAAAAAAGGATGGTGTGACTGCACATGTATGCAGTCCGATTAAAACTTAATAGCTTTATCAGTATGCGCTCCGTGACCGAATGTCCTGCACAAAGGGGAAGCCGCGCATAACAAACCTTTCCCCTGCTCCGCCCCCATTATATCATACATTTAGCGGGAATTCAACCCCCTTTTGTAAAATTTCTTTATTATTTACAATATTTTTGTATTATTTGGTTCCGTTTCCATCTCTGTAAGCCTCCTCCATACTATATATAGCATGGTAATAAAGCATGCGGCTCCGCCTATTACATTTGAAACCGGCTCCGCGATAAACACGCCGTCAACTCCCAACGCTCCGATACGCGGCAGTAAAAGCGTAAGCGGCGCTACAAGCACGGCCTTGCGGAACAGCGAGAAGAATATCGCTGGCTTTGCATAGCCGAGCGATGTGAACGTGCTCTGCCCGCCGAATTGCAGTATCATAACAAAGAACGCGAGATAATAAAGCCGCATCGCGTGTTCGCCCACATCGAGCATCTGCGCGTCGGATGTGAACAAAATCATGAAAAACTTCGGGAACAACATTACGCTTAACCAGAATATAAGACTTACCACCATACCCGCGAGCATTGTAAAGACTATTGACTGCTTAACACGGTCGGGACGGTTCGCGCCGTAATTATACCCCATTACAGGCTGTGAGCCGTTAGCTATACCCGACACCGGCAGAGACGCTATCTCGCGCACCGAGTTCAATATCGTCATTATTCCTATATATAAATCGCCGTAACGCGCAAGCACAACATTGCATACCACCTGCACAAGGCAGTTTGTTCCGTTCATAATAAACCCCGCCGCGCCGAGCGAGAGGATATTTTTTACAAGCCTCCTATCAAACGGCATATACCTGCGTCTGATTTTCAGGATTGTGCGCTTTCCGAACAGGAAGCTCATAACCCAGAGCGTTGACACCAATTGCGAAATAACCGTCGCCAAAGCCGCGCCGCGTATCCCCATATTGAATACGAATATAAACAGCGGGTCGAGCGCGATATTAAGCACCGCGCCGCAGAGCACGGTTACCATGCCGAACTTAGCAAACCCCTGCGAGTTTATAAACCAGTTCATACCCACGCTTATCATAGCAAAAATTGTGCCTGTAAGATATATGTTGAGGTAATCGTTCGCGTAGGAGTACGTCTCGCTGCTCGCGCCCAGGGCGTAGAGTATGGGCGATTTAAATATATAGCACACCACCATAAGCGCCGCGCCGGAACCGATTATAAGCTCAAAGGTGTTGGTCATAATCCGCTCCGCGCGTCCGATATCTCCCGCGCCGCGGGCGAGCGAGCAAAGCGCGCCGCCGCCCTGTCCGAAAAGGGTGGTAAACGCGTTTATGAGAATAACTATCGGGAATATAAGACCTATTCCGGTGAGAGCAAGCCCTGACGTGCCGGGAAGATGGCCTATGTACATTCTGTCCGTTATATTATATAAAATCTGCACGAGCTGCGCAATGGTTAAAGGTATTGCCTGAGCGAGAATATGCCGCCTTACGCTGCCCTTTGAAAAATCATTCTCCATTATCCGCGCCGGCCTTCCATATTATTTTTTATAAACATAGTAAGCGATACGCCGCATATTATCACATATCCGATAACGCTCAAATAATCGGGCACCTGTCCGAGCACAAAGAAACCGAGCAGCGCGGCAAAAATAATCTGCGTGTAGTCGAATACCGAAATCTCCCGCGCGGGAGCGTACGAATATGCCGCCGTTATCGTGAACTGGCCTCCCGCGGCGCTTGTGCCCGCGCCTATAAGCATAATAAACTGCGTAAGGCTCATGGGATGAAAATCAAATATCATATACGGCAGCGTTACAAGGCAGGAAAATACCGAAAAGAAAAATACTATATATGTTTTCCGCTCGCCGTGCGCCGTCAGCTTTCTAACCATGGTATACGCCACGCCCGCGCCCATTCCGCCGCACAGCCCTACTATGCTCGCCGGATTTAACAGTCCCGGAGTGGGCTTTATTATAAACAGGCTGCCCACGAACGCTATCACAACCATAAGCCCCTGAAACAGACTGACGCGCTCTTTTAAAATAATAAACGAGCAGATAACCGCAAAGAACGGCGACAGCTTGTTAAGCATCGACGCGTCGGCAATAACGAGATGGTCTATGGCATAGAAATTACAGAGTATTCCGACCGTGCCGAATATCGCGCGCATTAAAAGTCCCGGCAGGCTGCCCTTGCGCCACATGAAGCCTTCCCGATTTTTTATAAGCGCCGCGAACGCTATAACCGCGGCGACAATATTTCGGAAAAAGCTTTTTTCTATCGACGGCAAATCGCCCGCAAGCTTTACAAACATATTCATAAGCGCAAAGAAGAACGCGGCGCACATTATACATATCGAACCCTTTGCGCGGTTTGAGATTTTCATTTTCCTCTACCACCTTTATCTTTTACAACGGCCTCCGCCGCTTTTATTCCGTCTATCGCCGACGTCATTATTCCGCCGGCATAGCCCGCGCCCTCGCCGCACGGGTATATGCCGCAAATATTGGACTGCATTGTATCGGAGTTCCTTATTATGCGCACAGGCGATGATGAACGCGTTTCGGGGGCGGTTAGCAGCGCGCCCTCCGCCGCGAAGCCGCGCAGCTTTTTGTCCATGAGCGGTATCGCCTCGCGCATTGTATCGGTAACGAACTCCGGCAGTATACCGTCAAGTCTGCAAAGCGTGACGCCCGGCAGATATGTCGGTTCTGTATCCGGCGCGGTCTCGCTGCCGTATAGAAAGCTTCCCACGCTCTGTGCCGGCGCTCTGTAGCCTCCGCCGGCGGCGGCATATGCCTTTCTCTCTATTTCCCGCTGAAACCGACAGCCTTCAAGAACATCGTCGCCCGGCAGGTCGTCGGGCATGACGTTTACAAGCAGCGCGCTGTTCGCGTTTTTGCCTTCGCGGGCAAACATGCTCATTCCGTTTGTGACAACTCCGCCTTCCTCCGAAGCCGACGCCACCACTTCTCCTCCGGGGCACATGCAGAAGGTGTACGCCGTTCTGCCGTTGGACGCTTTAACGGAAAGCTTGTAGTCCGCTGCCGGCAGCAGATGGCGCATATCACCGTACTGCGCCGTATTTATCATATCCTGGCTGTGCTCTATCCTCGCGCCTATCGCAAACACTTTCCGCTCCATGTCCGCGCCGGCATCTTTAAGCATATTTAACGTGTCCCTCGCGCTGTGTCCTATAGCAAGAACAAGCGTCCGCGTTTCTATCTCGTATGAGCCTGATTTATCCGTCACCCTCACGCCGCTTAGCCTGCCGTTATTCGTTATAATCCCGTCAAGCTTAGACGAAAATCTCACCTCGCCGCCGTGGTTTATTATATCCTCGCGGAACGCCTTTACCATACCCACAAGCTTATCCGTGCCCACATGCGGCTTTGCGCGATAGGTTATTTCACGCGGAGCGCCGTGGCGAACGAACATGTTTAAAACATACGGTATGCGCGAATCGTTTACTCCCGTGGTAAGCTTTCCGTCAGAGAACGTTCCCGCGCCGCCCTCGCCGAACTGCACGTTCGATTCGGGATTTAATATGCCCCCGGTTCTAAGCCTTTTGACGTCGCGTATTCGAGTGTCCACATCGCATCCGCGCTCAAGCACAATGACCTTTACGCCGTGACACGCAAGCGTGTGCGCGCACATCATCCCCGCCGGACCGAACCCGACTATTACAACCGTGTCCGAAAACGGCTCAAATTCGGGAAACCTATACCGCCTGTCATTAATCCGCGACGCGTTCTTAACCGTCTTAAGCAGTTTCCCCTCGTTATCCGCGCCAACGTCCACGGTATACACATAATGTATATCCGTCTTTTTCCTCGCGTCAATAGACTGCTTATATATGCTAAAGGCATTCATGCCCTTAATTTTATACTTTTTTGCCACGTACGCCGCAAGCTTTTCTTCCGGCAGCTGCGGCGGGTAGTTTATACCGCTTATACGTATCATTACAAAATCTCCCGATTATTTCCGTTAACATAAAATTCAGCCGAGCAGCTCCATGATACTTACCTGGTTTGACTCGGAAAGTCCGTCAAGACAGCCGCTCTGTTCCATTGTATCCTGTATACTCTTGGTTATATTGGTCCGCTGCCTTAAATCCTCGATATTTTTAAACTCCCCGTCCTCGCGCGCTCTCGCAATGGCCTTTGCGGCAGTATCTGCCACTCCCGGCAGCGCGTTAAACGGCGGTAGCAGCTTTCCATCCTCGGTTATTTGAAAGTTTGTCGCGTGTGATTTGTACAAGTCCACGGGCGCAAACTCAAAACCTCGGCAGTACATCTCTATAACTATTTCAAGAATGGGTATTAGCACATCCTCCTTCGGCGCCGCCGTACCCTCGCGTTTATGCCGGTTTATTTCCTCAAGCGCTTCCCGCGCCTTCTCCTCGCCCTGCGCCATTGTGGAAGTGTCAAAATCATCCGCTCTTACCGTATAGTACGCGGCATAATACGCCAGCGGCATATGCACCTTAAACCACGCGACTCTAAAGCCCATCATTACGTACGCGACCGCATGCGCCTTGGGGAACATGTATTTTATCTTCTTGCACGAGTCAATATACCAGTCCGGCACATTATGCGCGCGCATTTCCTCCTCATCTTCGGGCTTTAAGCCCTTACCCTTTCTAACGCTCTCCATAATCCTGAACGAATGTCCCTTTTCAAGACCGGCGGCTATGAGATAAATCATAATATCGTCACGCGCGCAAATCGCGTGCGACAGGTCGCATACACCCGAACGCACAAGCTCCTGCGCGTTGCCCAGCCACACGTCTGTACCGTGTGAAAGTCCGGCAATTCGCACAAGCTCCGAAAATGTTTTGGGTTTTGTATCCAAAAGCATTTGGCGCGTAAACTTTGTCCCGAACTCCGGCACGCCATACGTGCCGAGAGTTGAACCGGTGTCCTTGTCGGGCAGGATCTTTAACGCCTCGTTTGACACAAACAGGCTCAATGTCTCCGGATCGTCAAACGGTATTGTTTTCGCGTCCTTTCCCGTTATATCCTCAAGCATTCTTATTACCGTCGGGTCGTCGTGACCCAGCTCGTCGAGCTTCAAAAGGTTTGAATCTATGGAGTGGTAATCAAAATGCGTTGTAAATATATTGGAATTAACATCGTCCGCCGGATGCTGCACCGGACAGAACTCATGGATGTTATTCGTATACGGCACAACAATGATCCCGCCCGGATGCTGACCCGACGTGCGCTTAACGCCCTCCATACCCTTTGACAATCTTTTCATTTCGGCATTTGTCATGGTCACGCCCTTTTCCTCGCAGTATTTCCTGACGTAACCGAACGCGGTCTTTTCCGCAACCGTGCCTATTGTTCCGGCGCGGAACACAAACCCCTCGCCGAAAAAGGTTTCCGTGTACTTGTGTATGGTAGGCTGGTACTCACCCGAAAAATTAAGGTCAATATCCGGCTCCTTATCCCCGTTGAAGCCGAGAAAGGTTTCAAACGGGATGTCGTGTCCGTCCTTCTTAAGCGGCGTTCCGCATTTCGGGCATTTCATGTCCGGCATATCGCAGCCCGAAAGCCCGACCTCGCTCGGAACAAACTTAACATATTTGCATTCAGGGCACAGATAGTGCGCTTCGAGCGAGTTAACCTCCGTTATATCCGACAGATACGCGACAAACGACGAGCCCACCGAGCCCCTTGAACCTACAAGATATCCGTCCTTATTGGACTTTCGCACCAGTTCCTGAGCGATACGGTACATAACCGCAAAGCCGTTTCCTATAATGGACTCCAGCTCCTTGTCCAATCTTGCCTTAACCTTTTTCGGCAGCGGATCTCCGTAAATTTCAATCGCCCGATTTATCGAATCGTTTCTTATTCCCTCCACCGCGCCTTCCACGACAGGCGGGCATTTTGTTGGCGGTATGGGTCTCACATCCCCTATCATATCCGCAATCATATTGGTGTTGGTAACAACGACCTCGTATGCCTTATCCGCTCCGAGATACGCGAACTCGTCAAGCATTTCCTTCGTTGTCCGCATATACAGCGGCGCCTGGTTATCCGCGTCCTTAAACCCCTTATAGTGCATCAGTATCTTGCGGTAGTCCGCGCCCTCCGCGTCCATGAAATGCACGTCGCAGGTGGCGCATACGGGCTTGTTTATTTTTTCGCCAAGCTCGACAATGCGGCGGTTAAGCTCCCGCAGGTCATCATCCGTTTTTATATCCGGATGTCTGTCGCTCTCCTTCATATACGCGTTATTGCCTATCGGCTGTATTTCAAGATAGTCGTAAAACTCCGCAATCTCTTTTAAGCTTTCCTCATTCTCGCCCTCGACCAGCGCCGTAAACAGCTCGCCCGCCTCGCATGCCGAGCCTATAATTATATCCTGCCGCTTCTGCATCAGCAGCGTCTTTGGAATTCGCGGCGTTCTGAAAAAGTATTTCAAATGTGATTCGGACACCATTTCATATATGCGCTTTACGCCCTCGTAGGTCTTTGCGAGCAGAATGATATGGAACGCTTTCGTTTTGACCGAAGCGCTTCGTATATCAAAAATACGGTTGTACTCACCCAACTCCGTTTTGCCCGCCGCATTGAGCCGTGAAAGCATTTTAATATACGCCTTTGCCGTTGCCTCCGCGTCGTCCACCGCGCGGTGATGGTGCGCGTTAATAACGCCGAGATGCTTGCAAAGCGTGTCAAGCTTATGATTTGGCAGCTTCGGGAACATACAGCGCGAAAGTATCATGGTATCGAGATACGGCAAATCGAAGCTTCTTCCACATTCCTCCGCCTTCTGCTTCATAAATCCCATATCAAAATTCGCGTTATGCGCAACCATGACGCAGCCGTCACAGAATTTTATAAAATCATCGATCTGTTCTTCAAATGCCGCCGCGTCCTCTACCATGCCGTCGGTTATGGACGTAAGCTCCGTAATCCTTTTCGGTATATGCATTCCGGGATTTACAAAGCTCGACCATTGGTCGGTAACAATACCGTTCTCCACCTTTACCGCGCCTATCTCGATTATTTTACAGCTATCCTTGTTAAGACCGGTTGTCTCTATATCAAACACCACAAACGGTGAATTTGTCGTATGCCCCTTCACATCATAGGTTATCATCTTTGTATCATCTATAAGATAAGCCTCGATACCGTACAGCACCTTTATCTTCTTGTTGTAATCGGACGCGTGCATGGCGTCGGGATATGCCTGCACAACACCGTGATCCGTTATTGCCACGGCACTATGCCCCCAATACGCCGCCCTGTTTATAAGATCCGCCGCTGAATTTACCGCGTCCATCTGTGACATCTGCGTATGCATATGCAGCTCTACGCGCTTTGTCTCGGCATTATCCATTCTCACCGGCGGCGCCGGTATCGCGGCTATGTCGTTTGCCATTATGACAACCTCTTTTAAATAATCGTCGTATTTTGCCGTGCCGCGTATCGCGGCGTACATTCCGCCCTGCTTCAATGATTTTTTTATGGGCGTGTATAAATCCTTAAATTTGCTGTCGTCCTCACCCTTGTTTACGAACATCTTTACGGTTATGGATGATGTGGAATCGGTGACGTCAAGCGTTA
The DNA here is from genome assembly GCA_947628515.1 of uncultured Clostridia bacterium. Classification (GTDB taxonomy): domain Bacteria; phylum Bacillota; class Clostridia; order UBA1381; family UBA1381; genus Ornithomonoglobus. The sequence goes on from CANRAG010000051.1 coordinate 15,489, forward strand.
CGATATGCATTTCCCTGTCCGTCTTTTTAGATTTTATTTCATGCTCGTCCGCGTCAAAAATACGCCCCGAAACCGTAACCCTTCCGGAGCCTTCGTTTATTGAAGAAATCGCGATTATATTCTCGTCTCTTATGGGCCTGCCGATAAGCATTTCCTCCGCCCTCGCCCTGCCTATAATTTCGGGTTGCCCGAGCGTTTTAACCCTGTCCTGCGGCAATGTGTAAAACATAACGTTCCGATTGCTTCTTAAATATTTCGGGTCTATTCTGAGCGTGACGGATGTGTCGCCGAGTGTCTTTTTAATCTGTTCCCGCGCAAGCTTTTCTATGGTAGCGCTGAGCTCGTTTGCAAACTCAACATCTACGGTATGCTTCTGTTTCGAAACAATGACGTTTGTTATGCTGAGACGGTCAACGGTATTATTTCCGCTCTTGCCGAACATTGTACTGAATTCAATCATGTGCCGCCATCCTTTCCGTAATTTATTAAATATAGGATTATTATACATCATTTATCCTATATAGTCAATTATTTTAACGAAAAAATACCGGGCGCATAACCCGGTACCGTATTACCATTCGGTGTATTTTCTTCGCTTATTTATAAGCGCGTTATAATATATAAACCGCTCATCTTCCTTTGTGAATTCACCCGGACAGTTTTCCGTAACAGTACTCGCAATCGACTTTTCCAGCCATTTGTCTATATCATCCTCCGTTATCTCCTCCGTGGTGGGGATAACGGCGTTAATAAATTTTTTGAGACTTGAAAGATCGCTGCCGAACGCCGACATCACATCAACCGCGCGCATAATGTCCTGCTTTGCCATCCATGCGATAAACTCAACCAACAGCGCGCCGTTTGCGCGGCCGTGCGGAATATCCTTATCACATGTGAGCTGATGCCCCATCGCGTGAACCACGTTAAGTCCGGTATGCGCAACCGCCATGCCTCCGGCCGACGCCGCGACCAAAAGCTTTTCCCTATCCTCCTCCGTGAACTCGCCGGATACGAGCGCGTCCGTACACGAGCCTATAAGACGGATCGCTTCGAGCGCCACAATATCCGAAAACGCCGACGACTGGTTGTTCAGATACGACTCCACGGCATGGCACAGCGCGTCTATGGCTGTGTTTCTCGTCACCTCGAGCGGAAGCGTCCGCGTGTAACGGGAATCGAGAAATGTCGCGTACGGAAAGCAGTCGGGCGAGCTGAAGCTGCGCTTATTGTGAATATCATCGAGCGTAAGCATAACGTACTGCGTGGTATCAGAACCTGTGCCGGCGGTCGTGGGCACGCAAACCACCTTAAGCGGCTTGTTTTTATACACCTCGTCATAAATCCGCATGGGCTCTATGTCGTTTGCCGCGTATACCGCGGCAGCCTTTGCCGCGTCAAGCGTGGAGCCGCCGCCTATGCCTATAATGTATTCCGTGCCGTCCGTTTTCATTCTCTGACCGAGCGCGTAAATCTCGCTTATGCCCGATTCGCGGGTGATTTTGTCGTACAGCTCATATTCCACATTGTTCTCTTTAAGCACATCTGTAACATCCGCAAGCGCTCCCGACACCACAGCGGAATGTTTTCCTGTTATAATCATGCATTTTTTGCCGTGTATAAGGTGGCGCGAATGGCGCTTTACACAGTTCTTACCCGATAAAAGGGTTGTTGGCATAAAATATTTCGGCATGTTTTATCCTCCGAATTATGTTATTGGTTACAGGAAGCATTATAACACAAACGCATTTTTATTTCAAGGGTGATTTTACGATATTTTAATCAAATTTACAAAAAGTGTTGATTTTGCAAAATACTTCTGATATAATGTCTGTATACATATTTGTATTAATTATCAATGATATCCCACTGAAATACAAGGGCAATGTAGGCATTGAATTCAGCGAGGACGAACCGAACCAACCAAATGTAGATGGCGCGGCGAAAGCGGCGCGACCGTAAAGAAGCTGTTCTTCGGCGATGTGGAGAAATACTCTGATTGATAAAAAATCGCGCAGCCTAACCGCATTTTGCCGATACGAAAGCATTATAATAAGCAAAAGGGCGTATCAACGAGATGATACGCTCTTTTGCTTGTAAAATTTATTATAGTTTTTTACAGCGTTACGCCGTCTTTAAATATCGAAATTTCCCTGTAACCGTTAATCTCGTTTTTAGTCCGTTTGCCCTCCGCAACGGATATTACAAAGTTGAAAAACTCCTCGTCAAGGTCCTTCCCCTCGATTATCGGGCCGGCGTTGAAGTCTATCCAGTTACCTTTCTTTTTGGCAAGCTGCGAATTGGTAGCAATCTTCACTGTCGGCACAGGCGCGCCCACCGGCGTTCCGCGTCCGGTTGAGAACAGTATCATATGACATCCCGACGCGGTAAGGTTTGTTACCGCCACTATGTCATTTCCCGGCCCCGTCAGCAAATTCAAACCCTTCGTATGAACGTGCTCACCTATTGATATGACGTCCATAACCGCGCCGCCGCCGCTCTTTTGCACGCAGCCCAGCGACTTGTCCTCAAGCGTGGTAATGCCGCCCGCCTTGTTGCCCGGCGAAGGATTTTCATACACCACCTGG
>CANRAG010000052.1 GCA_947628515.1 uncultured Clostridia bacterium
CTACAACCACACATTCCCAGTGCAGTGAGCAGGAGCTTGCCGAGCAGGGTATAAAGCCGAACACAATAAGACTGTCAATAGGTATAGAAAATGTAAATGACCTTATTGCCGCGCTTGACGACGCGTTTGACGCTGTGCTATAATATAGGTATGAAATTTCGGAAGGAAGGTTTTTAGAATGTCAAAGATATATAATAAAATAACCGATCTAATAGGCAAGACTCCGCTTTTGGAGCTTGCAAATTATAAAAAGGCCAAAGGTCTCGACGCGACAATACTTGCAAAGCTTGAATATTTTAATCCCGCCGGTTCGGTAAAGGACAGAATTGCAAAGGCGATGATTGACGAAGCGGAGGCGACGGGAAAGCTTGTCAGTGGCTCGGTAATTATAGAGCCGACGTCGGGCAATACGGGAATAGGTCTTGCCTCGGTGGCTGCCGCACGCGGATACAGGATTATAATTACAATGCCGGAGACAATGAGCGTTGAGAGAAGAAATCTGCTTGCCGCTTACGGCGCGGAGCTGGTTCTGACAGAGGGTGCAAAGGGAATGAAGGGTGCCATAGCCAAAGCGGAGGAGCTTGCGAAGGAAATCCCGAACAGCTTTATTCCCGGACAGTTTGTAAACCCGGCAAACCCCGCGTACCACAGGGCTACAACCGGTCCGGAGATATGGGAGGACACGGACGGTAAGGTTGATATATTCGTGGCTGGTGTAGGCACGGGCGGAACGATTTCGGGCGTGGGCGAGTACCTCAAGGAGCAAAACCCGAATGTAAAGGTTGTGGCGGTGGAGCCGTCGGATTCGCCGGTGCTCTCGGAAGGCAGAGCGGGAGCGCATAAAATCCAGGGCATAGGCGCGGGATTTGTGCCGGATACCCTTAACACGGAAATTTACGACGAGGTTATAAAGGTTGCTGCCGATGACGCGTTCGAGACGGGCAGAGCGATAGCGCATAGAGAGGGCGTGCTCGTCGGAATATCATCGGGCGCTGCCGTATGGGCGGCGGAACAGCTTGCGAAAAGGCCCGAAAACAAGGGCAAAACCATAGTCGCGCTCCTGCCGGATACGGGCGAAAGATACCTTTCGACGCCGATGTTTAAAAGCTGATATTGGTTCGGTTTACCATATAATATAAAAATCCATGCCAAAAGCGTGGATTTTTTATTAATTACATAAAAAATTTGAAAAATTGATTGCAATTTTTTTTATAGTATGTTATAATTAAACAGATTTTGAAACGCACACGGGGAGAGCATATGTCAAAATCCGATGTGCTTAAACTAAAGGAGGATCAATCACATGGCATTCAAGTGTGAAGAGGTAGAGAAAAATTTAACAAAGCTTTCTTTCGAGGTTAGCGCAGAGGAATTTGATAAAGCTATTGACAGAGCTTATTATAAGAACAAAAACAAGTTGCAGGTTCCCGGCTTTAGAAAGGGTAAGGCGCCCAAGGCGGTTGTATATAAGATGTACGGCAAGACGTCGTTTTATGACGAGGCGCTTAACGACCTTTTACCGGGCGCGTACGAGGCGGCCTTAAAGGAAAGCGGTCTTGACGTTGTGGCGCGTCCGGAGTTTGACGTTGAGGACGTCAAGGACGGCGAGCCGGTTGTTTTTACCGCTCTTGTTACTACAAAGCCGGAGGTAAAACTTGGCGAGTACAAGGGTATAAAAGTACCAAAGGTTGACTATACTGTATCTGATGAGGATGTTGACAAGGACATTGAGGCGACACAGCAGAAGAACGCGAGACTTGTAAGCGTTGACGACAGAGCCGTAGAGAACGGGGATATAGCCGTTATCGACTTTGAAGGTTTTGTTGACGGTGTTGCGTTCGAAGGCGGCAAGGGTGAGGATTACGAGCTTGAAATCGGTTCGAACACATTCATCCCCGGCTTTGAGGAGCAGATCGTAGGCGCTAAGGTTGACGACCTCATTGATGTAAACGTGACATTCCCGGAGGAGTATCATGCCGAGGAGCTTAAGGGCAAGCCGGCGGTATTTAAGGTAAAGGTGAATGAGATAAAAGTTCGCGAGCTTCCGGAAATAGATGATGATTTCGCAAGCGAGGTAAGCGAATTTGATACACTTGAGGAGTACAAGGCCGACGTCAGAAAGCAGCTTGAGAAAGCGGCAAAGGAAAAGGCGGAGGACGAGATACAGAACGCGGTAGTGGATAAGGCTGTGGAGAACGCCGAGTTTGAGGTTCCGGAGAAGATGATTGAAAATCAGATCGAGAACATGATCAATGACTTCGCGCAGCGGCTTTCATACCAGGGTATGAGCCTTGATATGTATCTGCAATACACAGGTCAGACACTCGACAGCATGAAGGAGGCCTACCGTGAGCAGGCTGTCAAACAGGTGAACGCGGGGCTTGTAATCGACGCGATTGCGGCGGCCGAGGGCGTAGAAGTGAGCGACGAGGAGCTTGAACTCAACCTGGTTGATATGTCAAAGAAGTATAACATGGAACTTGATAAGCTTAAGGAGCTCATTTCAGACGCAGAGCTTGAAGGCATCAAGAAGGAGATGGTATTTAAAAAGACCATCGAGATGCTTTATAATAACGCAGTAGTGGAATAACTGATTATTTTTACGCATGCCGGTGGTCAGATACCGTCGGCATGCATTTCTATATGAGGAGGTATGAATTATGGCAACAATGCCCTATGTAATTGAACAGAACAACAGAGGAGAGAGAAGCTACGATATATATTCGCGTCTTTTGGAGGACAGAATTATATTTCTCGGCGAGGATGTAAACGATACAACCGCGTCGCTTATCGTCGCGCAGATGCTGTTTTTGGAGGCGAAGGATCCGGACAAGGATATACAGCTTTATATTAACAGTCCCGGAGGCTCCATTACCGCAGGTATGGCTATTTACGATACGATGAACTATATAAGATGCGACGTTTCGACTATATGTATAGGTATGGCAGCGTCGATGGGCGCGTTCCTTCTCTCCGCGGGCGCAAAGGGCAAGCGCTACGCGCTGCCGAGCAGCGAGATTATGATTCACCAGCCGTTGATTTCCGGCGGCGGACTCAGCGGACAGACAACAGATATTAAGATTTATACCGATCATCTTGTAAAGACCAAGGAGAAGATGAACAGAATTCTTGCGGAGCGCACAGGCAAAACCTATGAGCAGCTTTGCGAAGATACAGAGCGCGACAACTTCATGACGGCGACCGAAGCGAAGGAATACGGCCTTGTTGATGAGGTTATAGTATCGGCAAATGAAAGAAAGTAAAAGCGGAGAGTTATAATGGACAATTTTGAGCAAATTTGTTCCTTTTGCGGCAGACCGGACACCGTGGTAGGCCCGTTGCTGCGCGGTCAGAGGGCAAATATATGCGCCGAGTGCGTTGAGCAGTGCAGAGAGCTTTTAAGCGGCTATGAGGATATGGAGTCGGATTTTGAACTGGACGAAAATCTTCCCACGCCGAAAGAGATAAAGGAGTTTCTTGACGAATATATTATCGGGCAGGAGCGGGCGAAGAAAATCCTCTCTGTGGCGGTGTATAATCACTACAAGCGCATTAAGCACGAGGATGACGATATTGATGTTGAGCTGCAAAAGAGCAACATTCTAATGATAGGTCCCACCGGAAGCGGAAAGACATTCATAGTACAAAACCTTGCAAAAATACTCAATGTTCCGTTCGCTATTGCGGACGCCACGTCGCTTACGGAGGCGGGCTATGTGGGCGAGGACGTCGAGAACATTCTTTTAAAACTCATTCAGGCGGCGGATTATGATATAGCGGCCGCGGAGCGCGGAATTATTTATATAGACGAGATTGACAAGATTGCCCGCAAATCGGAAAATGTTTCAATTACGCGCGATGTGAGCGGCGAGGGCGTGCAACAGGCGCTTTTGAAGGTGCTTGAAGGCACGATTGCGTCCGTTCCGCCGCAGGGCGGAAGAAAGCATCCGCACCAGGAAATGCTTACGATAGACACGACCAACATCCTGTTCATATGCGGCGGCGCGTTCGACGGCATACACAAGATAGTAAACGACAGGGTGGGCAAGCAGGCGCTGGGCTTCGGCGCGAAGATTGAGAGTAAGAAGGAGCTTGACGTTTCGGAGCTTATAAGGCAGATAACGCCGCAGGATTTGCTGAAATTCGGGCTTATACCCGAATTTATAGGCAGGCTTCCGGTGTTCGCGGCTCTTGAAAGACTTGACAGAAACGCGCTTATAACCATTTTAACCGAGCCGAAAAACGCGCTTGTAAAGCAGTATAAAGCGCTTCTCGGTTTTGATAATGTCGAGCTTGAGTTTGAGCCGGACGCCATAAGCGCGATTGCGGACAAGGCGATAGAGCGCAACACCGGCGCGCGCGGACTCCGTTCCATAATAGAGGACTGCATGACGGAGGTTATGTTTGACACACCGTCGGACGAGAATATCGAGCGCGTGGTTATAACCTCTGAATGTATAAACAACGGCGCTAAGCCGGTTATATATCGTAAGCCTGAACAATCTTTAACTCAGCAGCTGGCCTTCCCCGAATTTGAGAAGAAGAACGGAACAGAGGAGTAACAAAAGAAAGGAAGATGATTGATGTTTGTTTCAAAGAATTTATCGGTTAACGGGAAAAATCACCTTGTAATCGGCAAAAATGACACGGTGGAGCTTGTGAAGCGGTTCGGTACGCCGCTTTACGTCATGGACGAGGAGCTTATACGTGAAAATTGCCGTGTCTACAAGAATGCGATAGATAAGTATTATGGCGGAAACGGTCTTGTGCTGTACGCAAACAAGGCGTTCTGCACGGTATACACCTGCAAGCTTGCGGCCGAGGAAGGGCTTGGCGCGGATGTTGTGTCCGGCGGCGAGCTTTATACGGCCGTAAAGGCAGGGTTTCCGATGGACAGAATATATTTCCACGGCAATAACAAGACCGCCGAGGAGCTTGAAATGGCGGTGGAAAACGGCGTCGGTCATATTATTGTTGATAACATCTATGAGCTTGAAATGTTAAACGACATCGCAAAATCGCACGGCGTTGTGCAGAAGATAATGTTTAGAATTAAGCCGGGTATTGACGCGCATACGCATAGTTATATACAAACCGGTCAGATTGACTCAAAGTTCGGTGTGGCGCTTGAAAACGGCGAGGCGTTTGAGATTTACGAGGCCGCGCATAAGATGTCCAATGTAAATCCGGACGGGCTGCATTGCCATATCGGTTCACAGATATTCGACGTCGAGCCGTTCTGCCATGCGGCGCAGGTCATGATGAATTTTGCAGGCGACCTTAAGGACAAGCTTGGACTTGAAATTAAAAATCTGAACCTTGGCGGCGGCTACGGGATAATGTATACGGAAAAGGATGATCCCGTGCCGTACGACGAGTACATCAAGCACGTATCGGAGGTTGTCAAGGCAACGGCAAAGAAGCGCGGGTTGGACATCCCGTTTATACTTATGGAGCCGGGACGGTCGATAGTCGCTCCGGCGGGAATTACGCTCTACACAGTCGGCGGCGTAAAGGACATAAAGAATGTTAGAAAGTATGTGTCGGTTGACGGAGGTATGGGCGACAATCCGAGATACATTCTCTATGAGTCGGAGTATGCGGCCGTGGTTGCGAACAAGGCGGGAAACGCGGCTACAGATAAAGTCACCGTCGCCGGAAAGTGCTGCGAGAGCGGCGATTTGCTGTTAAAGGATACAATGCTCGCTCCCGTGGAGGTCGGAGACACGCTTGCTGTTCTCGCAACGGGCGCGTATAACTATTCAATGGCTTCAAATTACAACCGCATACCGCGCCCTGCCGTCGTCGCGGTGAAGGACGGCGAGGCGAGAGTGGTTGTTAAGCGCGAGTCATACGAGGATTTAATTAAAAACGATGTGTTCTAATGCCGCAGTGCGCTTCTGTGGCGCCATATCGGTAAGCCCGCTTGCGAAAAAGCAGAACCGAAATTAATATTATGTAATGACAGCGTAAAAAAGCAATATAATGTTTCAAAGCCATATGAGGCCTCGCGGGATGCGGGGCTTTTTGTTTGCGGTAAATATTCGGAAAAAGTCCGAATATTTAAAGAATAAAAAAATTTTTTAAATTTTCTCAAAAAACACTTGACAAATGTAGGTTACTGTTGTAAACTATATACAGGATTACAATTGTAAACCAAAATGGAGGTTTTTATGGAAAGCATAAAAAGTATTTCTGATTCAGAGTGGAAGGTAATGGAGATATTGTGGGCGGCGCCGGGCATGCTTATAGGCGAAATTCGCGATGCGCTAAAAAGCAGCGGTTGGAGCTATTCCACAATAAAAACGCTTGTTCTGCGTCTTACGCAGAAAGGGTGTCTCCGTGCCGAGGACACCGCAAAGGGAAAGCGTTATTTCCCGGCAGTAGACGAGGAGACCTCAAAGAGGAAGGAAACCATGAGCCTTATAGACAGAATATATAGCGGCTCCGTGCGCATGATGTTTTCAAATCTCGTCAAGGACTCAAAGCTTACGGAAAGCGAGGCGAGCGAGCTGTTAAGCTTGATTGATAAAATGGATTGATCAGGGGAGGGAGATAATGCTATGAATGCTGCGATATATTCACTGTTTGTTTCTCTTGCGTTACGCATGACGGTTATTACGGCGTTTGTAATGCTTATTAAGCTTATATTTCGCGAAAGGCTTTCCGCTGCGGCGCACTGCGCCGTATGGGTTATGCTTCTTGCCCAAACCCTGTTATGTATCGGCAATATAAGTATTCCCGCGAGAACGAGCATATACAATGTTGTTGATATGGCAGCGGCGGAAGATATGGTTTTGCAGACCGCGCCGACGGCGCATTTTAGCGCGAAGAATATAATCGCGCTTGTGTATGCGTCGGGGGTAACGGCTGCCGTGCTGTGGTATTTAAGCATATTTGTAATACACAGGTTCAGGGTTTACAAAAGCGTGACGATTACAGAGCCTTTAACCTGCGGCATACTTAAGGACATACGGGCAGAGCTTAAAATAGCGGACGATATAGTTCTTAAGCGCGGCAGCTACGCCCATACTATCGGCAATACCGTAGTTCTACCATGCGGATATTCCGAATTTGAGGAGCGGCAGGTTATTCTGCATGAGCTTTGCCATTATAAGCACAGGGATAATTTAAAGCTGTGGGCGGCGGTCTTTGTAATATGCCTTAACTGGTTCAATCCGCTGATATGGCTGGCGTTTGGACGGTTCAGGCGCGATATAGAAATGTATTGCGACGACAGCGTACTGAAGATAACGGATAGCCGCAAGGCGTACGCAATGACGCTCGTAAAAACCGCGTCGGACCACATACGGTTTGTGCCGGGCGCGTCAAGCGCGGCAAACGGAACGCATGAGGTGGCAAAGCGTGTTAAGCGGATTGCGGCATGGAAGAAAAAGAAACCCGTGTGGCTTGTGGCTGCCATAATGTCAAGCGTATGCGTTTCGTGCCTTTGTCTCACGGATTCGGTATCCCGCGCTGTCGGTGAAACAGTCAGCGAGGTGACGGCTACTCCGGAACCCGTGAGCGTGGCAAAGGAGCTTGAAGCGATTATCGAGACGCCGAAGCCGACACAGGAGAGCACGGCAGCGCCGCAAAAGGAAAAACCGGTCGCGCGGCAAGCCGCGCCTTCGCGGACTCCGGAGCCGACGCGGGCGGTAACCGCGCCCACGCCGCGACCGGCGGCGCAGAGCGCGCCGACCGCTCAGCCTGCCGCGCAGTCAGTTGAACCGAGCGCGGGCGCCGTTACGCAGACGGAGGGAACAGCGGAAGCCGCACCCAAGGTAAGCGTTAGCGCCAACGGAAACAAGGAGACATACAACACCGACGACGGCAAAACGGTGGTGCTGCAATATGATAACGGTAATCTGCAAACCGGTTATATCATAGACGGCGGTTAATATTATTTGGGGAGATAACGGTAAATGTGCCCGAACGGCGCTCCGCGCATTTTGCGCACGATGAGCGGGGCGTCGTTTTTTGCGCACAAAATCAGAAGGTAAACAGATAAATTGTATTATGTAATTAAATATTTTAAAATTTATATCAGGAGATGACACGGAATGAAAAAAACAGTATGTATTTTGACAGCGGCGGCTGCAATGATTATGACGCATAGCATATTCGCTCAAGCTTTTACGGACGTTGCGCCGGACAGCGTCCTCTACAAAAGCGTTGAGGATTTGGCGGAATTGGATATATTATCGGGGTATAACGACGGAACGATACAACCGGAAAACAGTATTACAAGGGCTGAATTTGCGGAACTGGCAGCAAAAGCTCTGCCGCAGGCGGGTAATGTAGATACGGGCGCCGAAGCGGGGAGTATATTCGTTGATGTGGATAGCGATTTTTGGGCTTCACATTCAATAGAACTAATGGCGCAAATGGGATATATCGACGGATATGATGATAAAACCTTCAGACCGGATAATGATATAACCGGCAACGAAGCTGTAGAAATTATTATGGAAATGCTGGGCTATGGCGAATATGTCCGCGAAAGAAGTGAATGTCCGCAGGGATACATAGAACAGGCAAAGGAATTGGGAATTACGGACGGTTTGTCATTTGACGGAAACAGTCCGGTAAAAAGAGGCGATATTATACTGATGATTGACAGAATGCTCGATACTCCGCTGCTTACGGCGGTTGAATATAATGTGAATACGGGCTGGAAGTTTAAAAAGTCCGACGTCACATTCAGGACAATGAGCGAAAGCGCCGAGTCTTAAGTCGGCGTCAATACATTGAGCGATATTATGGGAGACTGGAGGAAATTATCATGAAAAAAATAATGTTACTTGCGATTGCTTTTATAATGTGCATAAGTTCGGTTCCGTCAACGGCCGCGAATATAATTGAATATCATCATGACGAAGATATTAATATGTCGATAACTCCCGGCAGCGGTAAGTGCGGCGATAGTGTAAGCTGGTCTTTAACTCCGGATGGTACTCTTACAATTTCCGGAAAAGGGAAAATGTACGAGTACACAGAAACCGATACTCTTCCGTGGTTTGAAAACAACGATAATCAGGCAATATTAAATGTTAAGGTAGAGGAGGGGGTTGAAAGTATTTGCTATGGAGCGTTTTTTAAAACATCTGTAGTATCTCTTGTATTACCTGACAGCATAACAGAAATTGGTAAAATGTCTGTTTCCTCATGTCCTAATCTCGAATATGTGGTTTTGTCCGACAATATAGAGGAGTTACCGGAAAGTGCTTTATATTATGACAGTGCTTTGACATATGTCCATATGCCGAAAAATTTAAAAACAATAGGGTTTGGTGTTTTTTCATGGGATGATAAGATAGAGAATATCGTCATACCTGAGAATGTAACGGTCATAGAAGAAGGTGCGTTTTCAGAATGTTGTTCATTGAAGAAGGTTGTTATTCCCGTCGGAGTGACAACGTTGGATAGGGCTGTATTCTGCCTTAATAACTCCATGACCGAATTATATCTTCCGCCGTCGCTCAAAACCATTGGCAAAACAACCTTTTCCGGATGCGCAAATATCGACAAAATAATTTTGCCTGACGGATTAACCCAAATAGGAGAGTCGGCATTTGCATGGGCTGATGAAGAAAGGAATACATCATCCAAGCAAATTATATATGTTCCTAAGAGCGTTACCGAATTCGGGAAATTTGCTATTCTTGGCGGCGGAATTGAGATACACGGTTTTGTAGGTTCGGAAGCCGAGAAGTACGCAAATGAAAATAAAATCCCGTTTGTTGCCGTTACAGAGAGTATGTACAGCGTTGATGAATATAACAACGCATTAAACGGACAGATTGAAACAGCGCCCGAAATACCGGTTGCGGCGGCGCAGCCTTCGGTGAATGAGGAAACACTTGACGTGACGAGCGAAAATGGCGTTATTAATATTGCTGTCGGTGGAAAAACGGTAGATTTCTCTGACGCACAGCCGTTCATTGATGAAAACGGAAGAACGCAGATACCGATAAGGGCCGTGGCGGAGGCCTTGGGCGCAAAGGTTGATTGGGACGAAGCGGAACGCATGGCGACAATCACAAGAGATAACAAGGTTATTACAATAGCTATAGGCAATACAAAGCTTCAAATCGGTGACGAAGCCATAACAATGGATACAGCGGCGCAAATAATCAACGAAAGAACCTATATCCCAATCCGCTTTGTGGGCGAAGCTTTGGGAATGACGGTAAATTGGATAGAAGAATAATAATATCGGAGGGTAAATTATATGAGATTTTTATTGACATTGGCAGGAGTGGTATCGGTATACGCTATATGCACATCGGCGTATGCGATAAGCCGGGCGGACGTGGAATTTGTGGATGCCGGCGACAACCGCGAAGCGGTGCATGCGAGGTTGGGCACAGGCCAAACGGATATGTCGGGACTAAAGGAAACCTACGCGTTATCCGACGGCAGCAAATGGGTGGCGCAGTATTACGGCGGCGTGCTTGTAAGAGGATATGTGGTGGACAGATAAACCATGGCAGCGCAGCGGAAAGGAGCAGGCGAACATGAAATATAAATTAATAGCGGCGGCCGTTACGGCGGCCATACTCGCGCCGTATGCCGCGCGGGCGGAGGAATGGATCGAGCTTTCCTCATGGAGCTATAACGAGGTATCCGGATTTGTGGCCGACGGGCTTATGCCGGAAATGCTTGAAGGAAAAGGAGATTACAGGCAGCCCATAACTCGCGGCGAATTTGCCGAGATTATATACAGCGTGCTCGACAAGACAGGTATGCTCTCGCGCAGCGTAAACCTTGCGCCGTTTACGGACTGCGACGGATATACGGGCGCGCAGATACTGGGCAGCATTGGGGTGGCCGAGGGCGTAAGCGATATAAACAGCGGCGAGAAGCCTGAATATGAACCGGAAAACAACATCACCCGCGAGGACGCGGCGGTGCTTTTGAGCCGCGCGGTGAAGCTGTCGTTTAATACCGGCAGCCTGTATTCCGACTATGATTTTACAAAGATACAGGAGAGCTATGACGATATTTCCGAGCTTAGCGATTACGCGATTAACCCTATACGTTATATGTTCCAGTACAACATTATGTCCGGCGACGACCAAAACCGTCTGCTAAATCCGAAGGGGCTACTGTCGGTGGAGGAAGCTGTGCTTATGGCATATCGCTACTATAAGGCCTTACCGCGCGTAGTGGAGGCGGATAATGAGCATGCGGAAAACAATTCGCTTGTGCAGAGTTACGAATGTGGGTTAAACGAAATATACCGTGACGGAGTATATTATATAGAAGAAAATGACGGCACACAGCTTATGAGCTTTGAATCGGATGTGTATTCAAGCCTTTTATGCTGCGAATACGGCGGAGAGAGACTTTGCTTTGCCGTTAACTTCAACGATCAAACGGACGTGTACAATCTTGACACAAAGGCGCTAAAATATACCGTTTCGGATATTGTGTATGAAATTGACGCGAATAAGGGCTATGCCTATACATATTCCGGACGGTTTATGCCCGTGTATTCCGGAATGTGGTCAATGAAGGGGTATCTTAACATACCGTCGTGCTACAGCCGCAGCGAGGTGGACGAGCTGATTGCTGCCGCGGAGGAAAGGGGAGTTGAATGGTATCCCGAACCCACCGAGGACGCGAATACGGCGGAGGTTGACGGGATACTTTACTATTCCGATACCGATAACGGCGGATGGCTGTGCAGCGTCGATTCGAACGGAAACAACCGAAAGGTGCTTGTAAAGGACGACTGCCGCAAACTGCTGTACTGTGACGGAGTTATATATTATGTTTCGCACGGCGGGGAAATACCAAAATATTACTGCGTCAGTGCGTCGGGCGGAGAGCCGCAGTATATTTGCGATGTAACGGAGGCCACATTCTACTTCCCGCGCATGGTAGCATTTGATGAGGTTTGCGACGGGGAGTCGCTTGAATATTACAAGGATTTGAACCGCTGCGGCGACGCGTATCCATACTTATGGGGAAACACTGACCACAGGGTATTAAAAAACGGTATGCTGCTGCAATACGAGGGCAGCCGGGGCGGGCCGTACGAGGTGAACCTGACGCAAAACGGGGTAGAGAAGAAGCCTCTTTCCGATTTTCCGGTGTGGTTCAACCAGATTACCGCTACGTATGACGGCAGTGGAAGGGTGTTTTTTGCCAATTCTGATGCTATGAATAAGGAAGGCATGTCGCCGCTTTATATGTACGACGGCACGGAAACGAAGAAGATAAGCGGAGATTATAACGTTATAAGCTATGGCTTTAAGCGCGATAGGGACGGAAATGTAGAGACGGACAAGATATATTTTACCGCCGAGGAACTGGGCGCGGGTAAATGCGCGTACGTTGACCTGGAAACGGGCGAGATACATACTTATAATCCGGCTGAGACGAGGCCCGATGACGGAAGACCGTACAATCCTGTTGATTATAATATAGCATATGACCGCGGCGGACTTAAGGTGGGTATAAACGATATGGGCATATGCGTCACATATGAAGGCAAAACAAACGAGATACCCATGTCCAAGTTTAAGAAGGTTATAGGTGATTATGTGTACTACATAAACGCGCAGTCTCGCAGCGTGGTTTGGGATAGGGTGTATTACTCCGATGTCGTGAGACAGATAGGAAAGGCATATCTTTACGCGTACAACTATAAAACGGGCGAAACCGTTCAGATTGCGGATGACTATTACAGCGATTCGGCGGGATTTCCGGAGTCCGGAATAGACTCTTTGCGGTTATATGACACAGACGAGACTTATAATGATATTTTCATATATAATTCGACACTGGGTGAGTGCAAGCAGGTGAAGGGCACGACCGTGTCCACGATATTCCCCAATAAGGGAATTCACCGGTGCGGCAAACTGTATGCCGTGGGCGAGATAATACGGTCCACATGGACATACGGATTTTTGTATAAGGTCGATGAGGAAGGGCATTTAAGCGAGCTGACAGACAGGCGAAGCGAATACTGGATGTATGTGCCCAATGGCGAGGATGAGCCGAATTTTGCGTATAGGGATTATTATTACTCATGGTGGGTGTAATAAAAGCGGATTTGCACAGATGAACCGCAGGATAAAGATAAGACCGTTCACCGCGCGGGCGGGGCGGTCTTATCTTTATTTAAAGATTATTCGTGAATTTTCTTTTGTCAATATTTTTAAAAAATTTAAAAAAAGTTTAAAAAACATTCAAAAAATACTTGCATTTTAGGACATGCTATGATACAATGTTTACAAAGTTCAACAAAATAATATTGGGTCATGCGCGGGCAGAGTTGTTCCGTGTGATGGTCGCTCCGGAGAAGTCTTGTTTTTACACAGATGCCGAAGGTGTAAGGCGCGGCGCGCGTCGATCTCTCAGGCAAAAGGACGGAGATAATATTTTTATCTTTTATTCATTCTCTTTTGGAGCGGAATAGACGAGTTTTCGTCTTGTTTCGGCTCTTTTTGTTTTGTTAAAATTTATTCTATTTTAAAGGAGTTATTTTAATGGAAGCAGTAACAGAATTTTTGACAAAGGTCGATGATATTGTATGGGGCGTTCCGCTCATACTGCTTATTATACTGACCGGTATCTATCTTTCCGTCAGGATGAAGGGTTTGCAGATAGTGCGTCTGGGCAAGGCTCTGAAGTTTATGGTTAAAAACGAGGAGGGCGGCGTTGGCGAGGTTTCGTCGTTCGGCGCGCTCTGTACCGCGCTTTCAGCCACTATCGGCACGGGTAATATTGTAGGTGTTGCGACCGCGCTTGCCGTCGGCGGACCGGGCGCGTTGTTCTGGATGATTATCGCCGCGCTTTTCGGTATGGCGACAAAGTACAGCGAAGGCTTTTTGTCGATTAAGTACAGAACCATTGACGAGGACGGACACGTTCTCGGCGGACCGTTCTATTACATAGAAAAGGGTATGGGCAAGAACTGGAAGTGGCTTGCGAAGCTTTTCGCGCTGTTCGGCGTTCTTGCGGGACTGTTGGGTATCGGCACAATTACGCAAATTAACGGCATAACATCGGCGGTTGACAACTTCTTTACTTCCGGTGTTATCTACACCATAGGCGACAAGAATATTACCGTTGCGCTTGTTATAGCGGGCGTTATCGTAACGCTTTGCACAGCGCTTGTCGTTATAGGCGGTATCAAGAGAATTGCGAAGGTTTCGGAGATTATAGTTCCGTTTATGGCTGTGCTCTATTTCGTGTTTGCAATAACTTTGATAATCTGCAATATCACAAAGGTTCCCGCGGCTGTTGTTGAAATTGTTCAGGGCGCGTTCGGTATGAAAGCCGCGGCGGGCGGCGCTATCGGCGCGATGATGGTGGCTGTGCAGAAGGGCGTGGCAAGAGGCATATTCTCAAATGAGGCCGGCCTCGGAAGCGCGCCTATCGCGGCGGCGGCTGCCAAGACAAAGGATACGGTAAGACAGGGACTTGTATCTATGACGGGCACATTTATAGACACCATAGTTATCTGTACGCTCACCGGTCTTTCAATCGTAATAGGCGGCTCATGGCGGCCTGAGTTGGGGCTTGAAGGCGTAGAGATTACAATGGACGCGTTTGCGAAAAACATTCCGTTTCTTCCGGCGAGCGCGTCGCAGTTCATACTCATGATATGCCTCGTGTTCTTCGCGTTTACCACAATACTCGGCTGGGACTACTACAGCGAGCGCTGTCTCGAATACCTCGTAAACAAGAGGATGGGAGTAGTAAAGACATACAGATGGATTTATGTGCTTGCGGTATTTATCGGGCCGTATCTCACCGTTTCGGCGGTATGGACAATAGCGGATATATTCAACGGTCTTATGGCAATTCCGAACATAATAGCGCTCCTTGCGCTGAGCGGTGTTGTCGCCCGTGAGACAAACGAGTATTTTAAAAATCCACTGAAGAAAAGGAAATGATATAAACAAAAACGACACAAACATGTGTCGTTTTTGTTTAATATTGGAGCAGATGATGGGAGTCGAACCCACAACCCAAGCTTGGGAAGCTTGTATTTTACCGCTAAACTACACCTGCGAATGATTATATTATACACCCATTACGGGGTGTTGTCAAGAATAAGAGAGGGATTTTTATGAAAAAATTTACGAAAAAATTTGCGCAGTTTATTATATTTGCCACGCTGCTGTGCTTATGCGCTACGGGACGGGCGGCGTTTTCGGATGTGCCCGACGACGCGTGGTATGCCTCGGACGTAGGGAGAATGCGGGATACAGGTCTTATTGCCGGCTATGACGACGGCACATTTCGTCCCGACGCGACGATCACATATGCCGAGTTTGTAACAATAATAAAGCGGTGCGCAACGGGCGAGGCCCAGAACTCGGAGAACGGGCATTGGGCAGGGGCGGTAATGGAGTACGCGTATAACAGCGGCTGGTACGATTATGACGAGATAAACGCGGATATGTACGATAAACCGATACCGAGATATATGGCGGCAAAGCTTATCGCGCTCGGTTTGGCGCTGCCGGAAAATGAGCATGAAAAAAACGCGTACTGGGAATATATGAATTCAATTAAGGATTTTAATTCAATAAACGGCAGGTACGCGTATCTTGTGGTGCGCTGCTATAATAACGGGGTGTTAAACGGTGACGAAAATGGTAATTTTAACCCCGAAAGCGATTTGACGCGCGCGGAGGCGGGCGCGATGATACTGCGCGCTATGGATATGTCACATACGGGCGCACAGCCCGCGACTGCGCCGCCCGCGCAGTCGCCGCAGTCCGACTTAAACACGGTAAAGGGCGGAGTCAGCGCTAACGGACGCTTGCAGGTTCTGGGCGGCAGGCTTTGCAATGAGGCGGGTAATCCGGTCGTTCTGCACGGAATGTCCTCGCACGGCCTGCATTGGTTCCCGCAGTTTACGTCGCGGGAATATATCCGAATGACGTCAGGCAGCGGCGCGAATGTGTTCCGCATAGCGATGTATACAGCCGAGGGAGGGTATATATCGCAGCCGGACAATGTAAAAACGCTGCTCACGACCGCGGTGGATAACGCGATAGCGGAGGATATGTATGTAATCATCGACTGGCATATACTCTCGGACGGAAATCCAATGACATATGTAAATCAGTCAAAGGAATTTTTTAATGAGGTATCCGCGCGGTATGCAAATACGCCGAATGTGCTGTACGAGATATGCAACGAGCCTAACGGCGGCGTATCGTGGGCAAACGATATAAAGCCGTATGCGGAGACTATAATTCCCGTTATACGCGCAAATTCTCCCGACAGCATAATACTTGTCGGCTCCGGCACATGGAGCCAGGATATAAATGAGCCTGCGGACAACCCGCTTGCGTACGGTAATATAATGTACACATGCCATTTTTACGCGGGAACCCACGGCCAATGGTTGAGGGACAGGATTGATTACGCGCTGGGCAAGGGCGCGCCGATATTTGTTACGGAGTGGGGGACGTCGGCCGCGGACGGCAACGGCGGAGTGTATTTGGAGGAGTCGGCAAGATGGCTTGATTTTCTCGACAGTCGGGGCATAAGCTGGTGTAACTGGTCGCTTTGTGACAAGGCGGAGTCCTCGGCGGCATTGTCAGGAGACGGACTCTCGCAATCGGGCAGCTTTGTATTTTCAAGATTTTAATTAACAGCATGAATAAAAAGACGTGTATCCGGACATACGCAAAAATATAGAATAATCTTCAAAAACACATATTTACTTGCAATAATACATCCTTTATGATAAAATTATTGTGAAACGGAGGCGTCCGCTTGCGCATATCGCATACAGGGCGGCATATTGTTAATTCGAAAGGAGCGTTATATGGACGAAAAAGCGGTTGAAATCGGTAATCTGTCTAAAAGTTACGGTGAGAGAAAAGCGCTCGACGACGTCAGCTTTTCCATTGATAAGGGTGAAATAGTAGGGTTTCTCGGAGCCAACGGCGCGGGTAAGTCCACGACGATGAATATACTTACGGGATTTATTCCGCCCGATAGCGGCACGGTGAGAATATGCGGTATAGATATGCTTGAAAACCCTATCGAGGCGAAACGCAAAATCGGATATTTGCCCGAAACCCCGCCGCTCTACGACGACAGAACGGTATTGGAATACCTTTCGTTCGCATACGATTTAAAGCGGTGCAAGGGCAATAAGCGAGAGCGTATTGCGGAGTGTATGGAAAGTGTCGGTCTTTGCGGCGTTAAGAACAGGCTGATAAAAAATCTTTCCAAGGGATACAGGCAGCGTGTTGCGCTCGCGCAGGCGGTTATAAATAAGCCTGATGTGCTTATACTGGACGAGCCGACTGTGGGACTGGATCCGGTTCAGATAATGGAGATACGCGAGCTTATACGCCAAATCGGCAAGGACAGCACGGTTATACTGAGTACCCATATATTGCAGGAAACGGAAGCGGTATGCAGCCGTATAATCATAATCGGCGACGGACGGATAAAAGCGGACGATACGATGGAGAACCTGAAAATAGGCACGGACGGCAGAA
>CANRAG010000053.1 GCA_947628515.1 uncultured Clostridia bacterium
GTATCAATAAAACCGCGCCGCCACGCTATTTCTTCAATGCACGATATGTAAAAGCCCTGCATCTCCTGTATTGTCTTTACAAATCCGCTCGCCTTATGCATCCCTTTCGGTGAGCCTGTATCGAGCCATGCCATACCTCTGCCCATAAGCGTGACCTTGAGCTTGCCGCGTCTTAAATACTCGTTATTGACGCTCGTTATCTCTATCTCGCCGCGCTCCGACGGTCTTACATTCTTCGCTATCTCTATTACGTCATTATCATAGAAATACAGTCCCGGCACAGCATAGTTCGACTTTGGCTTGTCCGGCTTTTCCTCTATCGAAATTACGTTATTGTTTTCGTCAAACTCCACCACGCCGAATGCCTTAGGGTTCTTTACCGGATATCCGAATATCGCCGCGCCGTATGTCTCAGCCTGTTCCATCGCATTTTGCAATATCGCCGTAAAATGCTGACCGTAAAACACGTTATCACCAAGCACCAAACACACGCTGTCGCCGCCTATAAACTCATCGCCTATTATAAACGCGTCCGCAAGTCCGCGCGGCTTGTCCTGCACCGCGTATTCTATCCGCACTCCTATCCTTGAACCATCGCCCAATAAATTTTTGTAATTGTCAATATCCTGCGGCGTCGATATGATAAGTATCTCCCGTATTCCCGCAAGCAGCAGCACCGATAACGGATAGTATATAAGCGGCTTATCGTAGATAGGCAAAAGCTGTTTCGATACCGATATGGTACTTGGGTACAGTCTTGTCCCCTTTCCGCCCGCCAATATTATTCCTTTCATTATAATGCTCCTTCTTTTCTCAGCCATTCAGCAGTTTTTATAATACTTTCCCGAAAATCGGCTTGACATTCAAACCCCGTATCATTGTAGAGTGTATCTAACTCGATAAGTGAATAATCAATAAATGTATCTTCTTCCATGCCTCCGAATGTCAATTCCATTTCCGGTTGTAAAGCATCTCTCATTGTGATAATTTTTTCTCTAAAAGTAGTTATGTCCCTGTGTCCTATATAATAATCTTTAAATTCCTTTCCTTTTTCCGTAGCTGCAATTATTCCGCTGACAGTATCATCTATATATACCCAATCGTTTTTATTATTGCCGTCTACTAATGTAAGCGGGGTATTATTAATCATTAATCTTATAATTGTATTTACTGCTTTTTTTGACTTGTCACCAATACCAAAAGTGTTTGTCAATATGATTTTATTAAACTTTATATCATGCCTGTAGGCGACAGACTCACACATTTCCGCAGCCGTTTTTTTTGCGCTTCCATATATATTGACAGGAATATCTTTCCCGGCTGTATCACGCATATACTCATAGCTTGATGCAAAAAATATAAATCTGTTACATATACCGGCAGCGCCTTCAATAGTCTTAACCGCAGTAAAAATATTATTTATCTGCAATTCTGTATTGTAATAATCTCCTCCACCGAAAATCCCTCCCCATGCGAGATGAAAAATTATATCTATTTTTTCCCGGATTATTTCCGATAGAGCAATTTTATTTAAATCAACACATAACGGAATGAAGTTCTTGTTATTTGTAAAACGGCTTAATGCTGTTTCAGATATATCAACGCCGTATACCTTATATCCTTTTTCTAAAAGTTTTTGTGTTAATGCACCGCCGATAAACCCGCCGGCGCCGGTTATTATTGCTGTTTTCATGCTATTTATCTCTCCTTTTCATGACTTTCTTTATATATCGCTCGTAAGTTTTCATTCAATGAAATCCAATCATGAAATTGAGAAATTTTAGCCGTATTAAATTGTATGTATCGGTATTAAGAGTTAGGTATATTACCCCCCCCATCAAATTTTTCTTTATTTATTAGTTTTTTATCTACATATTCCATTGTCCTTAAAATACTCTCCCTAAAATCCGCTTTGCACTCAAACCCTGTGTCATTATACAGCGCGTCAAGGTCGATGTCTTTGTAATCCACTCCCGACGGGACGTCAGGATACGCTCCAAATTGAAGTTCGCATTTCGGATTTAATGTATCTGCCATTTCCTCTATCATTTCTCTCATTGTCCTTAAATTCCTGTGTCCTATGTAATAGCTCTTTAGGTTTTTGCCCATTTCACCTATCGCATAAAACGCACGCACTATATCATCTATGTATATCATGTCATACAGATCGTTCCCCTCAACAAGCCTGCACGGTGTATTTGTTATAAGATTTTTAATAACCACATTCGGCAGCATCATTGATTTGTTATTCTCCCCGTATGCCATAGCTATCCGTCCCGCGCAAAATTCTATCTTGTTATTAAACGCAAGCGTTTTGCATATCGCTTCGCTTACCTGTTTTACGGCAGAATAAATATATGTATATCTCGGCTCGAAGTAGTCCGCTTTTATATAGCTGTCCATTTCATATTCATTCATTGTACCGGCGAACACGAACCTTTTACAACCAAGCTTCACCGCTTGCATAAGTGCGTCACAGGTATATCTCGCATTGTTTAATTGCAGTTCATAATCCCTAAACGCCGCACCGTATACTCCCTGCCACGCAAAATGATAAAACACATCTATATCTCTACCGTTTATCAATTCATGAAGTCTGTTATACTTTGAAAAATCAGCTTCTACAGGTATAAACTTTTCATTGTTTATCAACGGCTTTAGTTTATCCATATCCACATCTACGCCGTATACGGTTATATCTTTTTCAAGCAGATGCTTTGCAAGCGCACCGCCGATAAATCCGCCCGCGCCGGTTATTGCAGCCTTTTTCATCAGCCGTTTTCCTCCATTGTAAAGTTGACGTCACTCTCGGCAAGCGTCGGCGCTTTTGTGTCCTTTACCGATATTATCGGACTGTCCGTTCCCCAGTCTATCGCTATATCGGGATCATTCCACGCAATGGCTCTGTCCAGTTCGGGATAGTACCATTCGTCTACCTTATACTGCACCTCACTGTTATCCTCCAATGTGATAAACGCGTGACCGAACCCGGACGGAATCCAAATCTGTTTTCTGTTTTCCGCCGACAACTCGATTGCAACCCACTTTTTATAGTTAGGCGAATCCTTTCTTAAATCCACCGCATAATCCATTACTCTGCCCGCTGTACATCTTACAAGCTTTAGCTGCGGATGAGGATTGTTCTGAAAATGTATGCCTCGTATTATACCCTTCTTTAATGACAAGCTGTGGTTATCTTGCACGAACACGGGTTCCAAGCCGTATTCTCTCATCGTCCTCGATGAATATGTTTCGCAGTAATATCCTCTGTAGTCCTCAAAATATGTAGGTTCTATTATCTTTACACCCGGTAAATCCGTTTTCGTTATTTTTAGCTGTGCCATTGTTATTCCCCTTTCACCTTGTCCACAAGCTCCGCCTGTTTGATTATCTTTATATAGTTGCTTTCTCGCTCTTTCGCATCATTAACGCACTTGCAGAAATGCTCTATCGACTTTCTAAACGTATCGTCCGCCGATAATTTTACCGTTTCCGTTCCGTCCGCCGTTTTTACTTCCGCCGTCGGTTCAAACCCTGTCGGCGCGGTAAATATCCGGTTTGCCGTTATGCTGCCTTTGCTTCCCCATATTTCAAGCTCGCATTTATAGCTGTTATCCATGCCGAACGATACCTGCGCCGTTACTCCGTCATCGTTTACCAATGCCGCGCTTCCGTATATGTCCACGTCAAAGACGTCCGTCTTATTAAGCTGTGAATATACCACTCTCGCGCTCTCTCCCAAAAGCTCGGTTGCAAGCTTTATCGTATATCCGCCGCAATCAAGAAGCGCTCCGCCGCCGAGAGCCTTATTGTACCGAAAATCGTTTTTCGCCCTTTGCGGGAAACCGAACGCCGCGCGGTACAGCCGTATATCGCCTATTCGATTTGTAAGTTCCTTTATCTCGTCAAGCTGCTTATGGAAGATGAACATATAGTTTTCATGCACCGCAAGTTCATTCTTCTTTGCAATCTCTATAAGCTCCTTTGTGTCACTTGCGGATGTGGTTGACGGCTTTTCCAAAAATATATGCTTTTTGCAATCAAGCGCTTTTTTCGCCCACCTGTAATGCAGCGCGGGCGGCAGCGGAAGATATACCGCGTCTATTTCGTCCGATGCTATCAAATCGGTATAACTGGAAAACACCTTGCCACCGTAGTTTTCTTTAAAACTTTCCGCCTTTTTCGCTTCGCTTTCGATTATGCTTTGATCCGCCGCCTTCCCGCCGAACCATTCATTGGCATTCGCGTATGCCACTCCTATGTATTCGGCTTCTTCACATTTTTGTATCGACGGCATAAAACGCCTTAACGCGATCTCAGATGGACAGATTATCCCTATTCGTACCTTTTTCAATGCTACCACTCCAATACAGATAATAAATTTCTAAGCTGTATATTAAGACAGTTATTTACTTGAACAAGCATATTAAGCGTTTTGTAGTCCGTCCAGAAATATCCCTCCGGAAGCTCCTTAAGCTCGTCCTTGTCTGTTTCCATTATCACGTTCCTGTTCTGCTCATGATAAAAGCGTCCGCCTTCTTCCGATAAAAGCGTATCGAATATTATGCCTTGCTTATTCCTTAACCGCTCGTTAAACAGCTTATCCACAGCATTATATTCTTCATTATGCACATATTCTCTCTGCACGCTCGGCGCAAGCTCTATCTTATCAAAGCAGCCTACTTCCGGCTTTGCCTGTACAAGAAATTCTTTTACACCGTCATTCGTGCGGGTTATAAGCCCAAACACCGCTATACCCGCCGCTTCAAACAGCGGCTGCGTCCAATGCCGTACCTCTCTTCCCTCTATTTCTATATCACAGAATATCACCTTAAAACTGTATGGATACTTGCATACTATTGCATTGTCCTTTATTTCCCATGATTTTAATTCACTAAGCGGCACAAGCTTGTACTCGCTCTCGTCAAACATCTTATAGTTGTTTATGTATTGGTATATATCCGGCAGTGACGCGCAAGCACCGGCAGCGAGTAAGGTCTTATCCGTTATGTCCCCCATATCGGGCATGGCGGAACACGGAATGCACGAAAGTACCGTCCTTGTGTCCATATTCACAAGGTTATCATAACGCATAAGCTCCTTTATCTGTGCAAGAGTCATCCATTTATGGCTCGGCAGTACCTCTATATTCTCGTCTATCTCAATTATGATGTTTCTATTTCGCTTTTTGAAAAACCTTGACGATTGCTCAGACTGTATCTGATCGACTATTACGCGATACTTTGACGCGTTTATGAAATAGTCCAGATACGCCGGGCGCTTCCCGCCGTGCTTTTGCGTAAAGTTCGATTTGGTAGCCTGTATCGTCGGCGAAAGCTGTATCTTGTTAATATTGCCCGGCTCTATTTTCGCTTGCATGAGATAATACATCTCACCGCCGAATTTGCGGCAGATTATTCCGAGATAGCCTATCTCGTTTTGTATGATAGCGGGCTGTTCAAGCACGGCTTGTCCGCTCGTAATCTTTTTCAATCCTGATATGGTGAAAAAACAGTTGTTTTTATTATGTATAATTCCGGCTTTTTCATCATAGTACCAGAAGTCCGAATCCTCAAGCCTGTTTTTATGTATCGAAACATGAACGCTCTCGTTAAGCTCTCTAACCCATTCAAGCAGTTCCTCTGTCGTATTTTGCGACATATAATCACCTCATTTGTTTGATGTAACCAATCGTTTGTGATATGTCATTTTTCTTAAGCATTAAGTACGCTGCGTAGCACAGCGCGTATATTCCCATTCCGACAAAACCCAAGTACCAATTGCAGATTATGAAAGCAATCGTCATAACAAATTCTATAACTATATCCTTCTTAACTATCACGTCAATATGCCGCGCCAGCACAAGTTCGCTCAGTATGCCTCTGAACATAAGCGCGATAAGTATTGAAATAATAGCAAGCGTCACACTCTCAAACACCGCAATTGATAGCACAGCGCATATTGCGCTTACCGCAAGTGTTGCCATATTGCATATCATCAGCATATTCTCAAGCCGCAGAGTCTTGAAGTATGTGCTGATCAGCATCGCCATTTTACTTTCATAAGCGCACACCGGAAGCAAAATAGCCGCATATCTGATGCTGTCAGCATACTGAGGCAGCCAAGCTGACAAAATCCTCTGCGCCGGATAGTAAAACATCAGTCCGCCAAATATTACCCCCATAAGCAAAACGCGCATAATGCCGTAAAGCTTCGGCAGCAGCTCGCGGCTTGTCCTGCGGAGCATAGGATACAGAACCACGGCTATCGCGTTTATAGCGGTCATCACCATATTTGAGATGGTAAGTGTAAGCGATACTTTAGCAAAAGTTGCAATATCCCATTTGTTTTGTACCCCAAAACGAATCACGCCGATAATCAGCATACTGCTGAGCCCGGCAAACATAAGCTTTATTCCGGCTGACATATTTTCCTTTATCTCGCCAAATATTGACTTTGAAAAACTCGGTTTTGAAAACACCATGTCTCGGCAGTACCATACTCCAATTGAAAGAGATATGTATTTGCCAATTATATCAGCGGTTATAAGCAAAATAAAATTTCTGTAGCCGAGCGCGAGCATAATCAATACCAAAACAATATATACTATTCGTTCGGATATTGTAACAATAGCAAATTCTTTTATTCTCGCCGTTGCCTGCAATATAAAAGTTATAAACCAACGAAGGCACATTCCCACACCGGCAACGCAAACAAACATATACACAAAATGCTTGTTTACATCACTTGCAAACAACACAGCAAAGATAAGGATTATAGCATACAATATAACCTCAAAAAGACCCAGCAGCCAAAACTGTGTGCCGTAAAGCGGTTTTTCAAGGTTTTTGTAGTATTTTCCGCCCTCGCGCAGATATATCCCATCGCACCAACCGAGATATGATACTCCTACATATGAAATATAGAACATATACAACTGAAAATATCCATATGTTTCAACGCTAACAAGTTTTGGTATTATCAGCAAAGAGACAGCTGAAATCAATGTTCCCATAATATTCGAAACGGCGGTATATGATACATTTTTCACAAAGCCTATCAGTTTATTTTGCGCCACTTTCCTGTTCCCTCTTTTTATCCAATTCAATTATTCTATCCAATAGGTGAACCGGAGAAAATCTTCCGTCATAACCGTAATCAATCGGTATGCGCTCTTTAACCCAATCGCAGTCAATATCCTCCGGTTTCTCAAACACATGAATGTATTCCGGGTTATAAAACGGAAGATTAACAACATTTTTGTT
The DNA here is from genome assembly GCA_947628515.1 of uncultured Clostridia bacterium. Classification (GTDB taxonomy): domain Bacteria; phylum Bacillota; class Clostridia; order UBA1381; family UBA1381; genus Ornithomonoglobus. The sequence continues at coordinate 7,266 of CANRAG010000053.1, forward strand.
ATTTGTAAGAAGCTTTTTATTATAGCATACAGCTTCATAATAGCGCAAAGTTGTTCCCGCTTGTCCCTTTTGCAATATTTCAAGTATGCAATTGGCTTTTAATGTCTCTTTCAATGCAGTTTTGTAAGGTATATTAAAATTACAATAATTGATTGAGCTTTTATATTGTATTTCATTTGCTTTTGCATTGATTATACTAAAATCTGCTTTAACATTCTCGCAGGCTAATTTCTTGTAAACTCCAATCAAATCATACATTCTATCCTTTGCCGCACCAACAAAATATATATCACTGGCTATATCTTTCGGTATATCCCTGCATATTTTGGAATACATACTATGAGTCAATGCATATCCATATTTTTTGCTGTCCATTTCATCAAACGTAAAAATATAATCACCAAAGCTCTTAAACTTTTCAACAACATAATCTCTTATTTTTGATACCGGATTAATTAATAACAAAACTGGCACAACATTATGGTGTTTCAAGCCTTCAATATAGTCAATGGAAAAATCAGACAAAACATCATTCACGAAAATCACGTAATATTGTACATTCTCGTCAAAATCCATATCGGACAGCCAATAATCGTGTACGCAAGTTTTTTTTATAAATGAAAAAAGATTAGAATAGTACACTCCTCTTGTATATAATTTTTTTAATTTGTTAAATAAACGTCTGATTTTTGTATCATACCTTTTATACGGGAATTGATATATAACATTAGGACACCTCTTAATATCTTCGAACATATCACTTATGTTAAGTGAATAAGGATTGTTTATAAATATAAATTTTGTTTCCATTAATATATACCCCCAATAAGTATTTTTTATAGATAATTGTACAATTCGGCAAACCATACACACGCCAAAATGTATATACACAACTCATATGTTGCCGGAAAGTTTATATACAAATTCTGCAAATTCAAAATCAATCGGATTGTCTATATCCGTTGCCTCAACTTCATCTATTTCATAAATATATGGTTTATAACCTACAACATTTTTACATTCCGCCATTGTTTGTTTTCGGATAATGTTGATTGCAAAGTTGAGTGCAAAAATATCCGGTAAGTCCTGACTGCGTGGTTGGTGTCTTAGATCATAATTTATTGGCAGATTATCCTTAAACAAAAACTCCTTAATCGGATGCGCCGTATTTAATGAATCGTATGTATTTTCAATAGTCTTGAATTTCTCTATAGCTCTGATTATTGTTTCATCCTTAAGCAACGGATTTGTAACGTTAATATAAGCTACTACATCAGCATTGAAATTTTCCGCCATATTTTTATAAACATCACTCATTGAGACACTGTTGCTCGCATAGTACTCATCACGTTTTACCGTATCACAACCCATCTTTTTTGCAATGCCCAGCATATAATCATCATTTGAGTTTACAATAATACCATCCAAATTAGGTATCCTTTTTAATTGCTCAAGCTTTATCTCCAATAATGAACTTCCGGCAAACGGTTTTATGTTCTTATTCTCTACCCGTACCGAACCGCTTCTTACCGGTACCAATGCCACTATACTCATTTACGCCACCCCCTTACGCTTCGCATAAAAGGGTGGGTAAAGGATACAGCAAATATTAGAGGTTATGTACCCCCCCCCCATGAATATTATCTACATATGTACCTTCATCATCTATGGAATACGGCTCTATATGAGATACCGTTTCGTCCATATCAAGCCACGCTCTCGCGTTTACCAAATCCAGCCCGTCATCTATATCCACACTTGTACGTTTGTCCAAAATAAATTTGTACGGATTTGTACCGTGGAAATACGACCACTCTATCATCTTTTCTCTCGGAGCTAAAAGAATACCGTCCGTAACGATATATAAATTCGGTAATTGCTGAGACGGCACATGCTTTAACCCCAATTCATAATTCATCGGACCGTTGTCGTTCCACAAATATCTTTTTATTATTTCAAACGATACCAATGAATCATATCCCGCATCTAAAGCCGGGAAATATTCTTGTATTGCTCTCTTATAAACATTCGGGAACACAAGCGGCGATGTACAAGTCGCCCATAATATATGATCTCCGCTCACGCTTTCGGCGATATGCCGAACCACCTCGCCAAAGCTTTTCGTTTTTTCATCGCAGTATTCCGGCGCTCGCTTATGCGTTTCGGCTCCGTTTCGCCGCGCCATCTCGAGCATAATATCCGAGTCTGATGAAACTACTATATTATCGACTTCGTTAACCTTTTTAAGTTGTTCTATTTTGTTTATAAGTAAATTTGTTCCCGCAAACGGAGCTACGTTCTTATTTTTTAACCGTCTGCTCCCTGCTCTTACCGGAATTATTGCCGTAATACTCACTTATGCCACCTCCTTATGCTTTGCATAAAAAGGTGGGTACAGAACACAGCAAATACTACTTGCCGCGTACCCCCCCCGATATTTTGGGTGAGTTTTTCTTCTTTATTGATCGCTCTCATCAGACCGTTACAAGCGTCTGTGAAGATCCCTATGTCCACACTGTAACTCAAATATTGCACTCCCGCTTCCCTCCATAAATTCAACATTTTTATGTTGTCGACAAATGTGCCGACTGTTTTTCCTTTCTTTTTGGCTTGTCCTATAATGGACTTCATTTTATTTATAACGATCTCATTCTCCACATCGCCCGTTACTCCCAACGATTGAGATAGATCATACGGTCCAACAAATAAAATATCTATTCCTTCTACGTCTAAAATCTCGTCAAGGTTTTCAATCGCTTCAACTCCTTCAAGCTGAATTATAACAAGCAGCTCCTTTGACTTTGCGAAGTATTCGTTACGCTCCGTCTTTGAATATTGCGCGGCTCGCACAAAACGGCACACGCCCCTCATACCGTTCGGATAAAACCTCGCGCTCTCCGCCACCTTTCTTGCCTGCTCCGCGTTTTTCACCTGTGGAACCTGTACTCCCATAGCGCCTATGTCAAGCGCTGTGCCTATTGTGTTTTCATCTATATTCGGAACTCTTATGATAGGAATCATCCCATGCAGCGCCGCCGCTCGTATATTGTCCTGCTGACGCTCAAAGGACACAGGTCCATGCTCCATGTCAAGAATGACAAAATCAAATCCCGCAAGCCCAACCGCTTCCACGAACATCGGATCGGCTGTTTTCATAAAAGGTCCGTATACATATTTACCCGATAAAATAGCTTTGCGAAATTTTTCTATGGGACTGTCGGCTTGTCCTTTGCGTATGATATGATTATAAATTGCGTCGGCTATATCAAAATCTTCAGCTTCGTCAATATCGACACTCTCTATCTCGCTTACTTCAATAATATACGGATTGTCCCCTATTCGTCTGTTTAATTTTGTTATGACTTCCGATTTGTATATGTAAAACCCGCTTGTTTCCTCAAACATAGGAGGCAAATCCTGAGTACGCGGAATATTATTGAGGCTGTAATTAAACGGGCTGTTATCCTTCCACAAAAAATCCTGAATCTTCTTGACCGCAAAAGCGGAATCGTATTCACCGCCCAAAACCGCTTTAACGCCTTTTTCAATGCTGTCCGCACTTACAAACGGCGCTGTTGTATGCGTCATTACATATACATCCGCCGGCACATCGCGCGCAAACGCCTTCAGTACCTCGTTCATTTTTGTGCTGTCTTTGTCCAATTCCTCGCTTCTTGCAAGATAGTTTACACCGTCCGGAATAAATTGCTTTATATCGGGATTGCTGCAATATACGTATATCTCATCAATTTCACCGACTTTTTTTAATGTTTCCAATATGTAATAACACAACGGCTTGCCGTTTGTAAAAGACTTGGTGTTTTTTTTCGGCAGCCTTTGATTATTCAGTTTCATCGGAACCACTGCTACTGTTTTCAAAATATATTCTCCTTTCGCAACATTTCACTGTCATCAAATTACTGGTGTTATAATCTAATTTAAATAATCGTATATATCACCTTGCGGTATTACATCAAGAAATGTTTTCGGCGTACAATTCACAAGCTCAATATTATGCTTGACGCAATATTGATACAAATGCTTATATTCCAGTAATGCTATCGCAGAACCCGATAAATCCTGATATAATGTTTCTTTCCTTATTTCATTTTGTCCGTAAAAATGCGTATTTGTTCTATTTGCAAAAAAGCTGAAATCGCATCCCAATAAAATTATTTTTGTAAATCCCATATAAATTGCATTTCTTATCGCAAAAGGAACAACATTCATAAACACATTACAATTTTTTGTTATATCAATATCCAATTTTTCGCTTATGCATATTTTTGTTCCGTATATAAAGTATGTATTATTGTATTTTTTAAATTTTTCGTACATGGATCGGTGCAATAAAAATTTTGTTCCATAGTCATTCTGCGATATTTTTTCTTCCAACTCATCAAAAATATCATTGATAACCAAACGGTCGCATATACAATGATATTGCGGTCTGAGTATATCAAACGCTGTTGTGTTGACCATTTTATTTACTGTAAAAACAATTTTATCCGACAGTAGCGACAAATCCATTTCCTTTAGTGACGGGCCGTTTCCTATAATATAGCATGTACTACCATTAAATGAATTTTTTAATTCATTATTTTTGAGGCGATATGATATTGACTTTACGTATCCAAACATATATATTATGTCACTACCTAAATTCAGTAATTTATACATGAAGTTGTTAACTCGTTTATTAAAATGAATCAAATCCATATAACTACCTCCTAATCCAACAAATCATCATAAATTGAATGACTTTTATATTCCCATATTTGATTTTTATTATATATATTTATATACGGATAATTAAACACATTTACAAAGTTCTTATAGTTTCCATCTTCTATATTTGCATTAATGGTTTTAAACGTCATAACTATAGAAATTAACATAATTCCGGTTATCATAATTATTCTATATTTTTTTATTACGTATATTAAATTAGGAACAAGAGCTATCTCTAAAGCTTTAAACATAATGCATAGACGTGACGATATAATCGGGAACTCAACAAAAACAAAATATACGCACAACCCAAATTCATATAGGTTATACATATATCTTAAATATTTGTATTCTTTAGGCTCAATTATTGCTATTTTTTCATTATACGCTACAGTTATCAGAATAAACATAATTATACGTTCACTTAAAGCTATCCACCTTATTGAGCCATCAATATAGGGTTCTAACCTTACTCCTACATATGGTATTGAAACCAGTGCATTGTTTAACACTTTCGTACTTGATATCATACCGACAAAAAAACTCATCACCACAAGTATATCAATACTCCTGCGCTTAAGATTTGCAAAGAAAGGAACTGCAAGAAACACCAAGCTTGCATAATGAATTGTCCCTGTTATAATAGTTATAATAACATATGTAAAAATGTGTTTTTTTTCATAGAGCTGTAATAATATACCTAAAAAAACAGCTATTGCAATACCCTGTCTGAGCGCCGAAAAAAAATATGTTAAATATATTGTGTGGTAACATATAAGTAATGATAATACGCCATTGTTGCTATATTTTCTTATAAATCTATCTAACATACACATTTCAAACAGAGATATAAAGACAATCATTACAGAAAAATTACCATTAAATAATGCGCATAGAATTTGAAACCCTATTTCAGTATCTACATGTGTCCTATTTGTAATTACATCATTGATGCTATTACATCGCTCAAATATCCACTCATATCCAAAATAATCAGTACCCTGCCCATACCTAAAGCATAACATAACAGTAAGCAAAGTCCAAAAGAGAAGATATATTTTTTTTTGAGATGTTTTGATCAAAAAAGTTATAACGGTTGATATAAACAATACTGCAAAAACGATTAAATACATTTACACTCTCCTATACTTGATTTTCCATACAAGCCTTATTGTCTGTAAAATTGAGTACACTTCATATTAATCTACACATATTCCCCATATACTCCTAAATACTCCTTAAAGCGTTCACTTTTATCATATTTAGTTAAAACATCGGAGACCTTTATTTCTTTAACTTTATCAATCAAATCTGCAACTGTTTGCAAATCATGCTTTTCAACCACAAATCCGTTGTCTTTATCAACACATTCCGGCAATGCTGTTGCATTATAGACTATAGCGGGAGTTCCGCATAATATAGCTTCAGCGACAGTTAAGCCAAACGTTTCTTCAACACTCGGATTAAAAAACACATCCGCCATGCTGTAAAGCCCCGCTAATTCTTCAATCGTGTCGGTTCTTGCTAAACCTATAATATTCTCCGGCATCAGTCTCATTTGCTTCTTATTTAATCCTACAAGAACAATTCTGTATTTATCGTCAATCATACCGGCAAGTTTAATAAAATCATCAAGTCCTTTTCTATCCGACCATACACTCGCCACACCTAATATAACGGTTTTATTGTTTAAATTATACTTGTTTCTGAAATCACTGTCCATGTGCTTGAACTTGTCCACATCAATTCCATTATATATAACTGCATGATTGTATGCTTTCAAAAAAGAGTTTGTAACCAAATCATCAAGCCAATGCGATACAGATACTATCGTCATATTTTCTATTCCCGAAAACAGCTCTTTCTTCTTTGCGTAATTTCTTTTACTGTTGTCTGTCAGACTTTTCGGGTATTGGTTCTTGCAAACACAATCATGGCATCCGCTTTTCCATTTCTCGCATCCAGCGTAATCAAAATGCGCACAGTGCCCCGTAAAGCTCCAGCAATCGTGTAATGTCCATACAACGGGTATTTTCTTTTCCTTTATGTAATTAAACAACAGCTCTATATTTATATAGTAGCCGTGTATGTTATGCAAATGAATTATATCCGGCTTGTATTCGTCCACCACTTTTAAAAAGCGTTTTGTCGCGCTTTTGGAATAAAACCCGCTTTTGTCCCAAAGTCTCGCAAGCGCCGCGTGTATATACACATCGGCTTTGCTCCCGATTTTTATCGTATCTTCAAGCGATATTCCCCTTGCTTCGCCGCGTCCGTATGCGATTTTGCACTCGTGCCCGTTATCCTTTAACACGTTATACAAATCTACCGCTATCTTTCCGGTGCTGCCCGTCCCGCACAATGAATTTATTTGTAAAATACGCATAATATTCTCACTCGCCAAAGTATTCTTCAGCCCACATTTCAGGGCATCCTTCCGACTGTACCCTTAAAAGTGTTATATATTTGCCATCCCCACAGAGCATTTTCTTTCCTCCGGAAATATTCGATTTGGAAAGAGTTGCACTCCACACATAGATTTTCGTATTGTTAAGGTAGAAATACGCTCCCGGATAAGGCTTTGCCTGACCTCTTATCTGATTATATATTTCCGTTGAAGTTTGATTGAAATTGAACTCGCCGTCCGAAGGCTTACGTCTTGGATAATGTGTTGACTTTGTATCATCCTGCTCTTTTCCTTTCAAAACGCCTGATGTCCAGTCCATTAAATGCTTCTTTACAGATCGCGCAGCCGCTGCGGCAACCTTGTCATATACTGTTTTTACATCATCATATTCTTCTATTTTAAAATACTCTTGAGCATATATTACGCCGGTATCATATTGCATTTCCATTTTAAAGAATGTGTCTCCCCATTCTTTCTCGCCGGTTATTATAGCCCAATTAACACACGCAGCGCCTCTCCCTTTCGGTAGCGGTGCAGGATGCTCTCCGATACACGCATATTTAGGAATATCCAATACTTCCTGTTTGAACTTCTGTGACCATCCCGATTGTATGATTATATCCGGTTCGCAGTCTCTCATAAATTCAATACAAGCTTTTTCGTTTATATTATTACAATAATACATATTGAGATTATATTTCTTTTTCAAATCCAAATACGAATCATAATTTGCCTTTTCAAGCGCCGCTTCCGGGCTTAAATTGACCACGCCCACAAGCTCCGCTCCCTTTAACTCCGGTGCTGTTGAAATTGTATTTATTATAGCTCGTCCCACATTGGTGCAAGCAACCAATAAAACTTTCCCCATACTATCTCCACCTATTTAAGTAAAAATTTTTGTGCTATAAATCCTTCCGCATACTGAACTTTATTTGCGTATCCCCATACTCTGTTGCGCTCTATATTCGTTTCAAACAATGAATTGAACCTGTTATGATCTCCCGTATATTGGCATAAAGCCTCTTTCTTTTTGTCTATGTAATCGGATATATCCACAAAGAAAGTCGGTGCGAACGGATGCGGGAATATATACAAATTGCTCTGATATAAAAATACATTGTCACAATGTCTTGCCGCCGTAATGCATATTTTTGAAGCAGCTATATGGTCTTGGTTCAAATCATCCGTATAATGCATAAACACCGTATCTATATTATACTTATATATAATATCCTCCACACGCTGCATCGTTTCCGTATTATATACCAAATTACAACATTCAATCGGTGCAAATTCTGTCACCTCATGAATACCCAAAACCTCACAAGCCTTTGCGCTATCTCGAACACTTGTTTCATACAACACATTTATATTCATTTGACTGAATTTGGTAACGTTGTCTGTCAGCGTTAGCTTATATACATTTTTACCTTCCGTCACCAATTTCGCTGCTGTTCCTCCGCAGCCCAACTCAGCATCATCGTAATGTGCGCCCACAATAAGTACATTTTTCAAATTTCTCTATCCCTTTCTCTAATAACCCCGTCAGGCAATCGAAAAACTTGTCCTTTGTAAAAAAATCATTATAAAATCTTTTTCCATTGCGTCCCAGTTTCTCTTTTTCTTTATCGTTTATAAATGATATTATATCTTCTTTTAAAGCTGTCGGCTGTTCAGCTTCACAACAATATCCACAACCTGCTCTCTTAATTATCGCATCTGTTTCGCCATTGATTGCGCCTATAACAGGTTTTCCCGCCGCCATGTATGATTGCACCTTGCCCGGCATAACAGTACACACCAAATCATTATCAATCATTGTAACAAGCATAGCATCCATTTTTTTATAAAACTCCGGCATGCTCTCTAACGGCTGCCTACCGTAAAAAATAATATTACTCAAACCTTTTGCCATTTCCTTGCATTTATTCAGCGAAATGCCGTCTCCCACAATGTGAAATGTTATATCCTCTCTGTTCGCAAGCAGTTTTGCAGTTTCAACTATGGTTTCCACGGATTGCAATTGACCGATATTCCCAGCAAAACCGAAATCATAATGCCCGTCTTGCTTCTTTGAAAGATTATCATCGATGAATATATCTTCGGCGTACTGTGGTAAATATACTATATCGCTTTCAGACCTACCGGTTAACTTCTTTAAATATTCAATAAATGACATTGAACTAACAGCTATATAATCTGCTTTTTCATATATATACTTAGAGATGTATTTAAACAGCTTATATATTAATGATGTACGTTTCATCCCGCTTACTTCTAAGCTTACAGGCCACAAGTCCAAGCAGTAATGAACTACAGGTACTTTATACTTCTTTTTGTATTGTATAGCCGCATATCCCATCATTACCGGAGAAAGCTGATTGACCAAAACAACGTCAAACTGCTCCTCTTTTTGGGATTGAAATTTACTTACTTTTACATATATTGAAGATGATAACGCATAGCTGAAATAGTTTAAAACTCTAAAGAAGGTTCCCTTCTTTCGCGGAACAGTGAAACATCTATGCACTCTAACTCCATTTATTATTTCGTCTTTTCTTTCTCCATGTTCGTAGCCTTTATAGATTTCACCTTTCGGATAATTCGGAACACCGGTAATGACCGTTACTTCATGACCACGACACACAAGTTCTTCACATATATCGTTAATCCGAAACTGTTCCGGATAATAATATTGGCAAATCACTAAAATTCTCACTTCATCGCAAGCTCCTTTTCGCTACCGTTCACCTATCCCGATAAGTTAATACATACCGCGCGTTCTGGTGTGGCATTTGATCGGGTAAACGGAATAATAACGCGCGGTTATCGATTCATGGTTGAATAGTACTCCTTTTCCTCGCTTATGCCGCCCTCGGCAACGCCGTCATGCTTTAACACGCTAAGTATCGTTCCGAAAAACATTCGTATATCAAATGCTAAGCTCATATTTTTCACATATTCCCCGTCAAGTCTTGCCTTTTCCTCTATGGGCAGCTCATCCCTGCCGCGTATCTGCGCAAGCCCCGTAAGCCCCGGCTTTATGTCGTTCGCTCCGTATTTGTCGCGCTCGTCCAG
>CANRAG010000054.1 GCA_947628515.1 uncultured Clostridia bacterium
GTCGATAAAGCTTGCCGGTTTTTCCTGCGCGGGAATATCGGGCGGAAATATTGATAAAGCCGGTATTGGCGATTTATGTGATTATCGTGTCAATACACTATCGGAAATACTAAATATTATATTATAGAGCATATAACTAAGTTTACATGTTGAGCATACGGTAAATGCCTCCTTATTTAATATAAAATTCCTCTCCCTTTTCGAATTTGGCGGATAAAGCAAAAGCTGCGTCCGATTATGCCGTATGCTCAATTTGTAATATAACCCAAGTACAGATATCCCTTACCGCTTTGATTTTTAACAAATCTTACTGAAAGGTGGTTCTTTATGTTTACGCTGCCCGAAAATATTACATGCGGTTATTGTGATTGCAGTGAATTTGGAACTCTAAAAGTTTCGTCCAAACGCACTGTAACCAAATATGAAATAGAATTTTATCTTGAGGACGGCGAAAACTACGACGGCGCGCGTCCGTGCAATTATGACTGGGTAAAATCGCTGCGTTGGAAGTGCGTGGATTATGATGTGACGTTCGTTTTCTGCGGGACGGGGCGCAGATTCATAAAGAACGGACGATTGTATAAAATTGAGGGAAACGCGTTCCAAAGACAGCTGGCGTATAAATCGGGCTTAGGCTATCGCGGCAAGCCGATGGAGTTTAAGCTGTATGACGAATGGGGCGAGCCGGTACCCTAAGATGAATTGTATGTTCCGCATTATCGCGAACGCTGTAAAACGTGCGGCATGAGGATAAGCTACAACGGCTGCGGCGATTGCAGGAATTATGAGAAACCGCATAACTAAGCCATAATTGAATTTCGATAAATAGTACCCCACCGAAAATAATTCGATAAATTGTATTAAAAAGTACCACTAAACACAGTGGACTATACGCAAAAAACGGCTTAAAATTAAGCCGTTTTTTGCGTTTTTGGTTTTGTGTAAACTCCAAAATGGTAATAAAATCGGGCGCGGTCTATTTGTCAGACTCCGATAAAGCGATTTTTATATTATATTCGCCGGAGTATTCTGCGGGTAGAAAACATGAGCTTGCCTGATCGCCGTTTACGGTAAACGACTCAATGTTGCCGCCGTTTCCGTATACGGACACGTTAAGCGCAATATTTTTTATGCGTATACCGCTAAAGCTTGCCCTTGTTATACCTTGGGGAAGGAATGGGGAAAACTGTATCCCGTTTGATGTTATCCTTAACCCCAATATGCCCTTAAATATCAAGCGGAGGAAACCTGTGGCGCTCCATGTCTGCTTTTGCTCCGATTTCCAGAGGACGATACCGCTTTGGTCTTTTTCTTGCAATCCACCATATATTTCGCCTGTGTCGGGATGGTATATCTCCGCGAAATGACCGTCCCGCACCGCTCTTTCAGCCATGAGCCAAAGCTCATTTTCAAACAAATCGTTCCGACCGGACATAAGCGCCGCGTCTGCGAAAAACGCTTCAATATGCGGCCATACCGTGCCGCTGTGCCTGCCGTAATGTCCCGCCCGTTGTGTATATCGGGAAAAACTTGGCATTACGCATGCTATACCGTTATTTGTGAGACGGAGAGAGGAAAGAATTTTTTGAGCTTGATATTCGTTCGCAATTCCAAACAGAATGGCAAAGCTGTTGCCCATACCCTCCTGATATTCGCAGCCGCCGAAATCGTCGATGATATATTTATAGAAGCCCTTGTCTTTCATATAAAACAGGTCGTTTATCGTTGCTTTTAAAACGGCGGCCTTTTTTTCGTACTTTTTTTCTGTTTTGAGCTCGTCCGCCATAAGGTCCGCGATAATATACGCGCGGTAATAGAGACAGTTTGCAGACAATGTAAACATGGGTATGCCTATTCCCGTGTCCGCGCAGAGGTCGTGCCTTTGCCGCGCGAATGATATGATCCCGCTTTCACCCGTGGAGGCGTATATATCGGGATATGCGGCGACTCCGTCACCGTAGCAGGCGGGGCCGCGAAACAGGTTTTTCTCCTTGTCAAACTCTGTCTGCTCCATATATTCAATCGTATTTACGACAGCCTCGTAAGCCAGCCTCAAAAAGTCGTCGTCACCGGTCGTCAGATATTGCTCCCATGCTCCGATTGCCCATATTATTTTATCCCAGTATTCGCCTCCGATATAAATTTTTCCGTTATTGTTTTCCAGCACCGAAAGTAAGGTGTTTTTCGCGACATCCGCAAAGAGCAGAGATACGGCGTTTGAACAGTTGATTGCGGCGTCTCTTGTCCAAGGCGTCCAGTAGCCGATTCCGGCGATAACCACCGGCTTTTTCCCACGCAGGAGTCCGTCCTCGAAAAGCTTAATGTTGGAAACAAGATCGCCCACCGCGGTATAGTAGGCAGAGTTAAGCGTTTGGTTATCACAGTCAAAAAATGTAAAATCCATATTCATCCTCCATGTTTTCAGTATTCGCGTTCATTCAATATTTGTGTACGCGTTTTTTTCATACTTAATTATATAGCATTGAGAAAAACCTGTCAATGAAAGGTTTTAACATCGGCATGATATATTGATACAATGGGCTTAGGTGTTTATAACATAAACATGCAGGTTAAAAACTGTCTGTTTACTTCTGGACAGTATGCATATATAATTATAAGTAAAATTGGTGCATTTGCACAACGGCTTTACGGCACGGCGGAGAAATAGGGAATAGAGGTCTTTATAGTGAAAAAGTTTGATAGTATATTAAAGAAAAATAAGACGAGCATTATGTATTTGTGGAGCCGTTCATATTTATTCATTACGGTTATATTTATCGTGGTTTTCACTGTTATTCTGCTTGCGACCTCGGCAATGTACAGACAACAGATGGAAAACTCCGATAGGCGTATAATAGAACATGCGCGCTCGGTCATGGACGATGTGTTTGAGGGACTGAAAAGAAGTTCATCGAGCATATGGCTTGACGGAGATATTGTGTCACTTTTCAAAATCGGAGATGATATTTCAAACGATCAGTACGCCGATATAAACGAGGCGGTGAAGAAATTAACGAAGGTTCAGATTGCCAACGGCAATATCGCCAGTCTCAGCCTTGTGGACGCGCTTCATAACAGAGTGTACACCACGGGCGGAGTGGTGGATATTCCCACATACTACAGCCTATCTTTTTCGCAGGAGGCCGGAGGCTATTATGACTTTATGGACATCCTCGGCTCAAGCGCTTCGGAAGCATATTTTATATCCCCGTCATACAGCGGATTTGGTACCATATCATACATAAGGGGTTTTGGATATTCGGGACGGGGAAATCTTAATCAAAGCATTATAATCACAGCTCATACCCAGACATTTATCGATCGAATGAAATCCATAAAAAATATAGGCACCGATACAGATGTGTATATTATAGGCGAGGATGGAAACCTTATGGGTTCAACAGGCGGCGATATATATAAAAATATCCATGTTTCCGACTTGAAGGGGAATAGCGGCTCAATTCAAGTAAGGCATAACGCGAAGAAATATACGCTATGGTATGAAAAATCAATGCAGGGGAAATGGATATACATAATTGCGCATCCTAAATCACAATACTATGTACAGACATTGACGCTTTATCTGATATTCAGCGTGGGGTTTGGAATAATTATGATTTTCGCGGTTATGTATACCCGCCGTTTTATGAGAAATAATTATGGCCCGCTGCTTTTGATTTTGAATATGCTGGGAAGGAATGGGGATGAGGAAATATTTCAAAACGAGTTTGAGATAATAGCGAAAGGCATAGAGGATATGCGAACCGTCAATAAAGATCTCGACAAAAGGATATACGATCAGAACCGAATATTGAGAAACACATTTCTGGAAAAGCTGTTTTTAGGCAGCGAGGATTGCGATCCGGGTGTGCTGAGCGATAATCTGTACATGTATGATATTAAATTTAAGGGGGATAAATTCCTTGCGTTTGTGGTTTTCGTCGATGAGTATACCGAGGTAGGCAGTGATAATGAGATATACACGTTTGCCCAGATAGAGTTTATAATCTCGAATGTCATGGAGGAGATTATTAACGGGCGGCACTACGGGATTTTGTTCGAATGTAACAATGTGATTTCCGGTATAGTAAACATAAATGACGATTGCGCGGATACGATAAAGAAGGATATGAAGGAGGCGGTGTTAAGAGCGCAGGAATTTATTTTCAAGAACTTCTCAATAAAATTCACTGTCGCGTTCAGCTCGGTATTTGATAATATCGCAAACGCGAATGAAGGATATATCGAAGCGGTAGATACTATGAAGTATAAAAATATAATGGGAATAGACGACACTCTGTTTTATGAGGATATAGGCAATACGAACAATAACGGATATTATTATCCGTTCGATATAGAACACCGACTGAGAAATCTTATACTTACAGGCAATGCCAAGGATGCAAAACAGCTTATAGGAACCGTTATAGACGAAAATCTTAACAACAAGCAGGTTGCTCCGGATCTTATCCAATACCTTATACTTAACATCTCCTCAACCGTTGTGCGGACGATGAACGAGATGTCAATTGAGGACAGTAAATCAATTTTACAGAATTCGGATATTATAAGCCGGATATCTCACGAGGAGTCGATGCATAAAAAAACGGAGAGCTTGTACGCTCTTATAGATAATATAACAAGCATGACCGTAAAGACCGCGGGGGTAAAGAATAATTGGATAATAACGGGAGTTATTCCGTATATAGAAGAAAACTACGCGGATTGCAATCTTAGCGTGTCGATGATAGCCGAGCATTTCGGAATGCATCCGGTATACACTTCAAGGCTCTTTAAGGAGCAGACAGGAGTGGGACTTTTGGAGTATATAAGCAAGTATAGGATAGAAAAGGCCAAGGAAATTCTTAAAAACACCGACAACACGTTAGAGACTGTATCCGAGCAGGTGGGATACGCGACGTCGCGGACTTTTGCAAGGATGTTTAAGAAAACGGAAGGAATAACTCCGGGCAAATACAGGGAAATGCACCGAAACCATGATAATATATGATGTTGACATGTTAGATATAAACCCGGCAGGATTGCAGTCTTAAAGCGAACAATGGCGCCGTATCGACAGGACACGGCGCTTTTGTTTGGTTTTGTCTTTAAAAGTTGATTTCTTGATATTTATTTTATCGGGCAAATAATATATAATATTAATTGTATAATAAGTATGAAAAAACGGAAAGGATCAAACAGATGAGAGCGGTGAAACGATTGCTGGGAGCAACGCTTGCTATATCAATGCTTTTTTTATATGCGCCCGTGTACGCCGCAAACGCGGCAGAAGAACGGGATGTGCTTTTAAGACTTACCGACAGCATAAGTCATTCTTCGAGGGACTTCACCTCCTATCAGGAGGGGGAGCTGTATTTTAAAAGATATAATCAGTGGACGCATATTTTTGCAACGAACGACGATATAACAGTGCGCCATGAACGCCAAGCGAAATGGGGAAGTAATTTTTACATAGACGGTTCACAGGCTAAAACCGACAAGAAAACCATAGTTGATATACGCTTTAAGGCTGAACTCGATAGCTACAGCGCGCCGCAAAAACCGCAGGCCCAATTAAGATTTTATCACAACGGAGGGCGGTTCCTTGCGGAAACCGAGCCGTTTGTTCCCGAGGAAGGCGACGGTACGCATACCGTAAGGTTTGTACTAAATCCCGACACGCGGCGTATTTATACAAGCCTCGACGGGAACGCGTATAAGGCGGAATATCTTGGCGGCGTTTCCGATGATACCTACGGCGGGGAAATGAGAATATATCCTATGGCGCTTGCGGCGGAGCCGGGAGCGGAGGATGCTCTTACGCCGCTTGAGACAAATTTAACATATATCTTTGATGACTTTTACATATATCAAACATCGGGCGACATGCCATCCGAAACAGAGAGCCTCGATACGGAGATAACCGACGCGCAGTCCGAGGAGTTCGATATGCTGAGAGAACGGTGGCGGAGTTATCTTACCGGCGGCGGAAGCGACGGAAACGACGCCATGGTTGATCGAAAGGTTTACGAAATAAACGACTCCGCGAGGTATCACTGGGACAGAATGTATAAGTATGACGGCAGAACGGCATTGTTTTCGGACGTAACCGACCTTGGCGCGTCGGCGCACATTCGCGCGGATTATAACTATCTGCTCATAATGGCAAAGGCATACGCGACTCCGGGCGGTTCACTTTACGGAAACAAAGAGCTTGCGGACGATATTATAAGCGCTCTGGACTGGATGTACGAAAACGAATACAATGAAAATACGCAGACATACGACAATTGGTGGGAATGGGAGATAGGAGTGCCGGAGGTGCTCAATAACATAATCGTTCTGATGTATGATGATTTATCCGATGAACGCGTCAAAAAATATGAAAAGGCCGTAAATCATTTCTCGCCCGACCCACGCTGGTGTTGTCTGCCCGGTCGGTTGAATTCAACCGCGGCAAACAGACTTAGTATGTGCCTTGTTGTGGGACTGCGCGGGATAATCATAAAAGACCCGGAAAGAGTCGCGCTGGCGAGCCGATCGCTCGACGTTGTGTTCGATTATGTCACAAGCGGCGACGGATTTTATAAGGACGGCTCGTTTATACAGCATGACCGACACCCTTATAACGGCGGTTACGGATTGGGTATGATACTTGATCTTTCAACTCTGATATATCTTTTCGGGGATTCGGCATACGAGGTGACAACAGAGGGCAGAACGCATATTTACGACTGGATATACAAGGGATATGTGCCGCTTATGTATCACGGTATAATAACAGACGCTGTGACGGGACGAAGCGGGAGCCGTTCATATAACAGCACGCTAAGCGCCGTAAGTATGCTAAAGTCGGTTCTCATGCTCGCGCATATGGCGGACGCGGAAAATGCCGCAAAACTTAAAAGCATAGCCAAGGCATGGATTTCAGAGAATACGCTCGGCAATCTTTACACCGATTATAACACGGATATTCTGACGATAAAAATGATGGGCGAGGTTATGGGCGACGCGTCCGTCGCGCCGGCAGAAGTTCAGGAGGGTAATTACCAGTATCCGGGAATGGACAGAGTAGCTCATAACAGGAAGGACTATTCGTTTGTCATAAGCATGTATTCGGACAGAATATATAATTTCGAGTCAATTCTCGGCGAAAATCTTAAGGGTTGGCATACGGCTGACGGAATGACATATCTCTATAACAGCGATACGGCCCAGTATACCGACGCTTTCTGGCCGACCGTTAATCCGAACATGCTGAGCGGAACAACAGTCGCGAACACAATATTTAAGGACTCCGAGGGCGCCGGCTCTTTGAGCGGCGAGAGCCAGGTAGGAGGCGCGTCGCTTGAGGGAATGTACGGAAACGCGTGTATGTCCCTTAAGGCGTACGGCGGAGATCTTACGGCTAAGAAATCATGGTTTATGTTTGACGACGAGATAGTAGCTTTGGGCTCCGATATTAACAGCTCCGACGGAGCAAAGACCGTAATAGAAAATCGCAAGCTGAACCCGTTCGGAAACAATGAGCTTACAGTTGACGGCAGCGCGGCGGTTACGGAAATGGGGACTGAGGAAAAGCTTAACGGCGTAAGGTGGATGCATCTTGAAGGCAATACTACGGGCGCCGACATCGGATACTACCTTTTTGACGGCGCCGACGTTATGGCTTTAAGAGAGAACAGAACCGGCAGTTGGCGGGATATAAACCTGAGCAACGCCCGCGACTACAATTCAAAAAGCTATATGAGTATGTGGATAGACCATGGCGGCAAAGCGGATGGGGGCACATATGCGTATGCTATTCTTCCCGGAATGTCGAAACGGGAAACGGAAAAGTATGCGGATAATCCGGCGGTTGAGATTATAAGAAACGACGCCGCCGCACAGTCGGTGAGGAACCGGGTACTGGGAATAACCGGAGCGATTTTCTGGACTGATACGGAGCAGACCGCCGGAGGGATAACCTGCAATTCAAGGGCGGCGGTAATGATGCGGGAATACGACGACGAATTGGTTTTTGGTATTTCCGACCCGACACAGTCAAATACGGGAGCGGTAGAGATAACATACGACGGTTCGGCGGGCGACATAGTAAGCTGCGACAACAGCATAACGGTTCTGTCCGTGTATCCGAAGGTGCGTCTTTTAGTGTCGGTATCCGGCACTATGGGACAGACACAGACCGTAAGGCTTAAGAAAACGGGAAAGAACTATATAAATCCCTATGTTCTCATAGATAATAATATTACGGCTGAAAACAACGACGCGAGTTGTTATACCGTGCGCGGCCGCGGAAGCGTGGAGTTTCGCGCATGGACAGCGCCGGCGTCGTCCGTTTCGGGCGGGAGTGACGCGCTTACCGTTACTCAGTCGGTTAAATCTATATACAAGGATCATTTCCAGCTCGCATCGTCAATATCCATTCCGCACGATAGCCCGACGGTTATAAATATTCGGTATAAGGTTAACGCGGCTATGGAAAACACATCGGAGACGGCGGCAATGTCGCTGTACATTCCGGGCGTAAGCGCATGGAAGGTGGGAACGGGAAGTATAGAGCTTAGCCGACACTCTGATGAATATAAAGAATTTTTGGCGCTTATAGACCCGTTATCCGGAAAGATTTATTACAGCGCCGACGGGATTACTTTCTCCGAAACGGATTTTGACGGAGATATGGCAGAGGACGCGGGCGAGGTTAGACTTTATACGATAGCGAGCCCCGACGGTTCAAATCAAACGGACGGGGACGGCGCGGAGACTCTGAAAAGCCCTGTCACATGGACGTTTGACAGGATTGAGATAACGCCGTATACAGACGATGGCAGGCATGTTCTGTTTTCATCGTTTAACAGCGCCGAAACGGACGGCGGTATCGAATATACGGCGGAGGCTGTAAATGTTTCGGCATTTCCGCAGTCGGCTGTGATAGTCACCGCCGCATACGATGAGGGAGGGTTGCTTCGCGGACTTGATATAAGAAAGCTTGAGAATATTTTATACGGCGAAAAGATAGCGCAGACGGGACTGATAAAAACAGATACGGAACAGAAATTGACGGTGAAGTCGTTTATATGGAGCGGTTTAGACACGATGATTTCGTATGACAGAGGAATATGATAGACGAAGGAGTGCTTTATGAGAAAAGGATTTATTGCAAAATTGACAGCATTGGCGATGGCGGGAGGTATGCTGCCGACGCCTGCCGCGCAAGCGGCAGGGACTTCGGAGAATGTTTACGGCGTCTCCGACGGAGTGCAATTTAATGAGATTGCTAAGGGAAACGTGTATTACGGGCAGATGAAGCACCCGCAGTTTCTCGGATTTTCAACCGCATATTACGGCAATGTCACGGAGTGGGAGGAAGAAGCAACGCCCATTCTGTGGCAGGCTATGGGAGAGGAACTTGACGAGAGCGGGAACGGCGACGGAAAGCTGGCGCTTTTTAGCAGATACATCGTTAATATGTCGGATTTCAACGAGGATAAATCGGTGGTGAACGATTATGCGAACTCGTACATGTCCAAATGGCTTAATGACGAGGAAGAGGGATTTCTAAAAGATGAAAATTTCACCGCCGCGGAGAAAGCCGCGATCTCTCCGTCAACGGTCGTAACATCGGAGTTTACTCCGGACGGTGAGGAAATTGCGGGAACAGCAAAGACCGTGGAGCAGAAGGCGTATCTCCCGTGGGGAACGGCGAGTGAAAAGTCGGACACAAATTCGAGCGTGTATTGGTCGGAGTCCCAAATCACCGGTAAAAACCTCATAGCGTCATCTTTGACCGAGCAGTCCGCGACTCTCAAGGGCAAGGACACAAGGATACGCTATTGGTTAAGATCGCCCGAGGCAAACAGTAACAAGGAATACATCGTTGACACCAATGTGTTCTCACAGTATCTAAACACTCAATTGGGCATACGCCCCGTAATAAAGCTTAATCGGGACGATATAGTATTCGCTTCAAAAATCGTTTCCAATCCGTCCGATTACAGCGAAACAAAGGCGATAACGCCGCATCTGGCGGCAAGCGACGATCTTACGTCCAACTATAAGCTGACGCTTGCCGCGGGCGGCGAGGACGACAATCCTTACTCGCTCAATGTGTCAAATCACACCGAGGATGAAATAATACCGGTCACAATGGGTGATGATATAACGTTTGCGATTGACAATATAAGTAACTACGGAGCCGAATATACGATAAACTATAAGGCGGTAATGAGCCTGTATGATGAAAGAACGATAATTACGGGCGGAGCGTCGGAACCCCTTGATGGCGACAGCGCGGAGCTTGTGGTTTCGTCCTCGGATTTTATCCGCACATCCGCCGACGCGGACGCTATAGATTTTTATCTGTGGCTCCAAAAAAACAATGATTATGCTTCAAACGAAGCCTCGGTACCCATCCATTTTCAGATAAGTCTTACGGGAGGCGAGGAGTCTGAAATTCCTACCCGTAAGCCGGAGGAGCTTTCTCCGGAAGCGGCCAAAGATATAAAGATGACATATCCGGATGGTAAGCTTAAGGCGGCATTGTTAAGCTTTGACGACCTTGCCGACTATCATTATCAGAGCGATAAGCATCTTGTGGACATATTTAATAAATACGGTATAACGGGGACTTTCAACATGATAACATCCCTCGTTAGCGACGACGGGCCTGTAAGGAAAAACATTGCCGAATTTGACGGGCACGAAATAGCGTCACATTCGGAAACACACCCGCAGTTCGACAGTATTTCGGACGAGAGTTTGATAGGCGAGCTTACCCGCTCGAAAGCGTTTATCGACGAGCTTACGGGAAAGGATACGGCGGGTCTTGCATATCCGTACTACTATGCCGCCGACACGGCGCATTTGCAGTATGTAAAGGACGCGGGCTACCGTTATTCAAGACGCACCGATCCGTCCGATAATTTTAATATACCGACCTCCTTCTATAACTGGAACCCTACCATGCATGTTCTTTGGACGGGCGGCGCGGCAGGCGGCGCGTATGCTATGCCGGAGAAAACAAGAGAGTTTACAGACCTTTCACCTGAGGATGAAAAGCTTATGTTCATATGGGGACATAGCACCGACTTCGGCAATTTCACAACGGGCGACGGCAACGATACATGGTATCTTATAGATGATTTCTGCAAGAGCATATCCGAAAATTTTGATACTATATGGAATCCCACGGTCATTGACTATGTGGATTATGTAAACTCGCAGAAAACGCTTGGTATCTACAAGGGAACAGAAGATAATATTTTATTTGATAATACAAAGGGCTTAAAGGATGTATGGGTAAGCATTTCGGGAGCGCCGGCGGTTATACCGTCCGGGCGAGCTGTAGAGGTGGATCCGGAGGATTTGGATATTGTTCCGACGCCTACGCCAACCTCCGCCGCCGTGACTACGGAGGCGCCGACCGATATTCCTTCGCTTGCCCCGACGGAAACCGTTAAACCGAACGTGCCAACAACGCCGCCCGGCTCCGCGCTCCTTGCGGAATGCGGCTTTGAAAACGGCTCGTCTTTCCCGGCGGTATCGTCGTCAGGCGCGGTATGCGAAAAAGTTAAATCACCCATTGACAGCTCCCTGGCAAAAATAGCGCCCGCAACAGCTTCGCAGTTTACGGAGGAAGCGATTGAAGCCAATATTGCCGCGTGGACGGAAGCTAACCTTGAAAACAGCGATAATACCGTTTTAAAATTATCGGGCAATGACGCGAAAGCGGAAAATAAAATCACAATTTACGAGGGTGTACTGCCGGCGAGTTTCGGGCTTGACTTCCAGGTTTTGGCGCGGCCGAGCTTTGCGAATTTCAACATAAGTATCGAGCAGAACGGAAAATCCTATAACCTTATAAGATATGATACATGGGCAGGATGCTATCTTGCGGATTTAAAGTCAAGATACGCGTCCAATTACGCGGAGGTATGGCTGCCGCACACGCTGATTTTTGAGAATTTCGCTTCGGATGATACACAGCTTAGAATGTATTGGAACGGCAGACTGAACTATACGGCGGGGCCGGTAAATCCGCAGGGGTACGAAAACGCGTATTTGAAGCTTGGCTCATATTACAGCGAGATTAATCTCTTAAATGATGTAAAGATAGTGCTTACGCAGACAGGAGCCGCCGACAGCATATATTTTGACGATTTCAGGCTATACCGCTATGACGGAGAAATAAGCAATGAAGTGAACAACGATTTTGAGCGGGACTTGATCGGTATGCCGCCTATGCAAAATCGTATAAGAACCGGAGGTCAGATAGGGCGGCAGTGGCTGTATACAAGCACGGACAAGACACAGCGGTTTTACGGATTGACAGCTTATAGAAACTCGGTTGAGACGGACCCGCTTAATCCGTCGAATAAGGTTCTTCGTGGAATATGCGGAGAAGGTCTGAATGAGTACGGATATGACAGCGCGGTACGATTTAGCGTGAATAAGCCCAAGGAAAAGCTCAAAATCAAATTCAAAGCGCTGACAAACGGCAAATATAATATGGCGGTTGACATAGCGGACGGAATATTTGACGATGTGTTTTTCCAGACGGAAAGCAAATCTCCGGCGGATAGAATATTTTCGCTCGACCAGGGCGAGAAGGGACAGTTTGTAAGCTCAGGCAAATATAACGGGCATTACGCTTCGGATTTAAACTGGGCGCTTGACAAATGGAACGACGTTACCATTGAATATGATGTGAAGGAAAATCTTACAAGCTTCAATATAAACGGCGTGGAGTTTGATATTACTCCGAGCAACGAGCTTATACGCGAAATTATGAATTCTAATGAGGATGCGGTAACGTTAAATATCTATAGACCCTATCCGTCGAGCGGCACGTATCTCATGCTTGACGATATTTCGATTGTATCCGACGACGGAGATTATAACGGCGAGGTTACTCCCGAACCCACGGAAGCCCCGACCTCAAAGCCGACGGAAACAACGGCTCCGACAGATAAGCCCACAACACCGCCGACCGCGACGCCGACCGCGACGCCGACGCCGGAGCCGACAGAACCGGCGTTTGAGGGCGAATGGAAGTCGGAATTCTATCCGTCGGGCACGGGATATAACGATAAGCTACAGTATCCTTCATACATAAAGGATTTGGGCGACGCAAAAACGATAAATAAGATTGTTCTTGAGCATGACTCAACGCTAATCATGAGCTTTTCTCTCGCGGTATCGGAGGACGGCGAAGAATATACGCCCGTCACTTCCGTTTACGCGGGCGGAACGGACAGATACAGCGGCAGGCAGATATACAGATTTGCCGCGCAAAAGGTCAGATATGTCAAATACGCGCCCGTGCTGTTGGGCGAGCACACGACGCAGGCGAGAGTCAGGAGCCTTGTGTGCAGCGAAACCGACACCGTCTCATTGGAATTAAAAGGTGTGCCGAGCGAGGTAAATCCGGTTGAGCGGCGGCATGACATACCGTTGTCGGTAACGGTTACCGACAGCGACGGGGATACATATAATCTTGAAAAGGACGGCGTATCCTACAGTGCCGAAAACGCACTTCTTAACGGCAACGTGCTTACCATAGACCGTGACGCGGCACAGGGAACCGTTACGGTGGAAGCTGCCGACTTGTCAAACGACGTTAAATCTGCCGCGTCGCTAAAAATCGACCCCCATGCCGTTGTGCGCAACGTCGGGTTATACGCGGACGCCGACGGTATGACAAGCGTAACCGCGCTTGAGGCGAACGCGAAAATATACCTAAGGGCTCAGGCGCTTACATCCGGCGCGCTCGGCGCTGTCAGCGCGGAAATTGCCATGGCGCTCTACAATGCCGACGGCACTCTCGCAAGCGTTGAAATTACCGACGCGGATATTGAGTCGCAGACTGCTTACGAGGATATAACCGCTTCATGCACATTGCCTGATACGGTGGATGACGGGATGGTTTTAAAGGCGTTTATATGGGACAGCGAGTACACGCCGCTGACAAAGCGGGTAGTGTATTCGGACAGTCCGGAGGTATCGGGTTTCGCGGACGCGCAGCTCTTTATAAAGAAATCGGAAACAGCGCGTTTAAGGCTGTCCGGCACGACGGATGATATTTCGTGGTCAAGCTCTGACGAAACCGTGGCAACGGTTGACAATTATGGAACGGTTACCGGAGTCGGTGACGGGAATACCGTTATTACGGCAAAGTCGGGAGACAGAATATTGGCGGCTGCGGACGTTGAAGTAGAGCCTATATATGTATTTCTTTGTATGGGGCAGTCGAATATGGCGGCAATGAGGGCAATTGCCGCGGAGGAAAAGGAGCCTGTCGATGTGACTGTTTCCGAAGGCGTGCTTCTCTTAAATAAGCAGAATGAGTTCGAACAGGCACGACATTCATACGGCAGACATACCGGCGTAATAGATATTGGTAACGGCGGATATACGGACGCGGGAGATTTGTATATGCCTGACAGGATAAGTATGACATACAGCTTTGCCGAGGACTTCAAAGCGGATTATCCCGGCTCGGAAATAGGTCTTATAGTAAACGCTTGTTCCGGATGCAAAATAGACGTATTTTTAAAAAACTCCGTTACCGGCAACGGCTTTGAAAATTCCGTTGCGAGAGCGACCTGCGATTCGGTGAAGGAGAAGGGCGAGCTTAAGGGTATTCTGTGGCATCAGGGAGAGAGCAACTGCACCGATATAAATTACACATATGTGTTTAAAAATATGATGTATGATTACAGAACGGCGCTTGGCGATATGGAGCTGCCCATAGTAGCGGGAGGATTGGCGGAGGATAAGCCAATCAGTCAAAACAATACAAATCCGGTTAGTTTCAACGACAAGCTCGCGGCGGAAACCGCGAATATTGCGCGTTTCGGATTTGCTTCATCGAGATACCCGTATGTGCTCACGACAAACGCCACGGATTCGACCAATGAAAGCAGAAAAACCGACGAGACGCATTTTGGCGCAAAATCCCAAGTGGAGTTTGGGCACAGGTATTATAACGCGTACACGCTTGCGGCAAACTGAATTTCATGAAAGGATTTAACGGTGATTAACTATGCGGAAAATTATTTCTTATATTCTCGCGGCCGGCATGATGCTGGCTGCCGCGCAAGGTATCAATCTAAGCGCGGCGGCGGAAGATGTGGAGGCCTGTTTGATAAATATTGGCGAAGGTATGACATTTGAAAGAAACCGCGGAACATGGAATATGAACTGGACGTCGGGCAGCGGGGTTGTCGAATACGCCGACTATACCAGAACTATGGAAACAGCGGCATATGTAGCGGAGGATAAATCCTCGCTGATTATACCGCAGACCGTTTCGTCGTGGTATCAGCAGCGTTTCCTCATAAGCAGTCCGAACGAGATTGCTTTGGACAAGCCGGTTACGATTGAAATAAAGTTTAAGGTAAAGACCGATGATTACGAAAACGCGCCTGAGGTTCAGATGTTTTTCATCGGTCTGGGCGAGGTCAGAACGCCGTCGCTGGAGCTGAGCGAAGAAATGGCGGACACTGAACGAACGCTTAAATATGTAATTGAACCGGACGCTTTGACGGTTACGGGCTATCTTGACGGCGTTAGCTTTAAGACGGTTCCGTACACCTACAGTGAGAGCATATCCGGAACATGGGGAGTATATGTTCACGCGCAGAATAAGGGTTCCGCACCGGTTGAAAAAGAGGAATTGGCGTCGCCTGTCACATGGACGTACAGCAGTTTCAAGGTAACAAAACCTATTGACCCCGACGCTACTCCCACTCCGATACCGGAGCTGCCGGATGACGATCCGGAATATGCGGATCCGGGCGAGGAGGATAACGACGGGCTCATCACGCGAAAGCTTGTTGATATAGAGAATAATATGAAGCTTAACGGAGCAATGCTTGGCGAAACCGGAGCGTTTGAATATATAAACTGGACGGGCGCGGAGAGTGATTATTCTTTAAACGATAATATATTCAAGATCCGCCAGACCAAGGGGAGCAAGTGGAATCAGAGATTGCGGCTGACGACTCCGTCAGAGATTGCGCTTGACAGCAAGACGGTATTTAAAATGAGGTTTAAGTGTACCGCGGACAATTATAACGTGACGCTGCCAAGGGCACAGATAATGTTTGACTCTAACGGGGTTACGGCATATGTAATGCAAATGAACAGCCCCGTAAGCGTTTTATCGCCTGTAAAAAAGGATGTATGGCGAACCCTGCTCTACACAATAGACCCCGACAAGGGGATAATCACGGGCACTTTGGACGGAGAGGAGGTTTGCCAAGCGCAGATGAAAGAGAATGTTAATGTAGTGACACAGCCGGCGTTTGAACTTGCCGTAAACGAATCCGATAACAGCAGTATGACAACTCCGGTAACATGGCAGATAGGCAAAATAGAGGTATACCAGCGCCGCGAGCCGGAGGCTCCGGCGGAAAAGCTCGATACAGCCGTTACGCGCGGAGAGTGGGAAAGCGCGGAATACGCCAATGGATGCGGAGCGGACGACAGTTCGCAGCTTACGGGAGCGGAGCTTGATTTAGGTAAAAAGTATATTATAAACAAGGTTACTGTGGACCAGGACGCTTCGGACATAATGAGCTGGAGCATAATGACGTCGATTGACGGAGTAAACTATACGCGGGTTTCGGATGTTTATGCCGGTGGCACGGAAAACGGAAACGGGAAACATATAATTCGTTTTGCGCCGCGGGAGGCGCGGTATGTTAAATACAGCTGCGTCCTGATAGGAAATCATTATACAAAGGCAAGGATGAACAGTATTAAGGCCGAGTATACGGAAGCGACAAAATTGCAGCTTGTAAATCTTCCGTCCGTAATCAATCCTACGGAGGATAGCAGAATTGTTCTCAGCACAAGAGTAACGGAGGATGAGGATGAATACATTGTGTTGAAGGGGATTAAATACAGCGTTTCCGGAAACGGCGCTTCTATTGACGGAAATACTCTTTTATTGGCAAGCGACGCGTCGGGCGAGATTACCGTAACGGCGGAGGACTTGACAAGCAATGTGTCTGCAAGCGGCGTTATCAAGGCTGCAAATCATCCGGCGGTAAATAATTTTGTTCTATGCTCCGACGCGGACTATACCTCACCGTTCGTAAACGGGAATGGCGAGGCGTATATAAAAGCGGAGCTTAGGGCGTGCGGAATTGAGGAAAACAACGATATAATGCTTATAGCGGCAAGCTATAACAAAGACGGGGTTATGACTTCCGCCCAAATCGCCAAAGCCGTCGCGGCAAACGGGAATGAAGTGTCGGTAAGGTTCATGCCGGCGCAGGGAAGCGCGTATGTAAAGGCATATATCCTTGATACGAGGCTAACCCCGCTTTGTGAATGTGTTTCGTCCGATGAGAATGGAGTAAGTACAAGAAACCTTGCGGT
>CANRAG010000055.1 GCA_947628515.1 uncultured Clostridia bacterium
TATTTTAATATCGTTCGCGCCGTCAATTCTGCCAGACTCCGAAAGCGCCTCCGGAATACCGTTAAAGAAGTTACGCATAAGAAGAAGGTTCCACGCGTTGACCAGCGACGGCAGAATAAGTGACCAGAGCGAATCGGAAAGATGCAGATACTTTGTCACCCACAGATATGTAGGAACAAGTCCGCCCGAAAACAGCATTGTGAAGTATATAAAGAACGCCACATGCCCCCTGTAATACATTCCTTTGCAGGATATTGCGTACGCGCAGGCGCAGGTCACAAGCATACTTAAAACGGTTCCGACTATCGTTACGAAGAATGTTACGCCGTATGCGGGAAGAACCGTGCCCGACTTAAACAGCAGACCGTACGCGGCGGTGCTGAACTCCGCAGGCCAGAGCTTGTATCCGTTCTGATTAAGCGCCGCCTGGGATGTGAAAGAGCTTGCAAGCACAAGCAGAAGCGGTACAAGACATGCAACTGCAAATAGGATTATGAACGCGTAGCACGCAAACGATACCGCGCGGTCGCCTTTAGATATTTTCATTTCTCATACCTCCTTTAGAATAACGCCGATTCGGGGCTCCACCTGTTCGCCGCCTTATTACAGATGATAACGAATATGCAGCCGAGAACCGACTG
Source organism: uncultured Clostridia bacterium (assembly GCA_947628515.1). Classification (GTDB taxonomy): domain Bacteria; phylum Bacillota; class Clostridia; order UBA1381; family UBA1381; genus Ornithomonoglobus. The sequence continues at coordinate 642 of CANRAG010000055.1, forward strand.
TACAAGACCTACCGCGGCGGTCTGTCCCATTGACGGGTTCTCAAGCAGCTGACGGAACAGGTATGTGTCAATAACATCCGTTGTGGGATACAAAATCGAGTTCGAGCCGACCATCGCGTAAATCATACCGAAATCACCGTTGAATATCTTACCGACATTCATAATGGTGAGCATGATGATTGTATTTTTAAGCATGGGCAATGTAATCTTCGTTATACACTGCCAGCGCGACGCGCCGTCAACGGACGCCGCCTCGTACATTGACGAGTCAAAGCCGGTTATCGTGGCAAGATATACTATGGAACCGAAGCCCGCGCCCTGCCATATTCTCAATATTACAAGCACCAAAGGCCATACCGAAGCGGTATTATAAAACTCAATGCCCTTGCCGCCCAAAAATGCTATTATCTGGTTTACGGCTCCGTTCGACGCGAGGATTGCTACCGAAAGCATCGAAACAACCGTCCACGACATGAAATGCGGGAGGATAACGATTGACTGGGTAATCTTCTTAACCCATTTACTTCTCATTTCCGAAAGCATTATAGCTATTACGACCGACGTAAAGGTTGTGAACGCTATAAAGAGAACGTTCAGAAACAGTGTGTTTCCCGTAACCGTGATCCAGTTGTCGGTCGCGAAGAACGCTTTAAAGTTTTCGATACCGACAAAATCACTTGCCCATATACCTTTCATAGGCCTGTAGTCTACAAACGCTATGTACAATCCCGCCATCGGAATATACGCAAAAAGAATGAAGAACACTATCGCAGGCACACACAGCGCGTACAGCCATGGGTTCCTTTTAATATCCTGCAAAAGAGTTGGCTTCAATCTTTTATCGGCAGCCTTCTGTAGCTTTATGGCCGCCTTTTTTTCTGCTGTTTTTGTGCTCACAGCAAAACCACCTCCTGAAAATTTTTTAAGTAACGGACGCCGCCGCAAACTTTATCATGTTTAAATTATATACGCATAAATTATTTTGTGCAAGTTTGTATATTTATATTTAACTTTGATTTTTTACAAAACCCATGTTTTGTGCATTATAAACGACTTCGATATTTAATTTTTGTCGCAGTTCTACCGTTTAAACAAATTGCACTTGACTTAATTTGTGCATTCTGCTATAATTACTTTAGTTGTTACCGTTATCTATGATTTTGAGGAGATGTGGACAGTGAGAGAGAAATTCAATGATTATCTGTTGCAATTCAAGTCAAACAAACTTTTTAAAAAGACTATAAAATCATACTTTATTATCGCCTGCATGGTATTTCTCGGCTATGCTCTGGTAATGGTTTTTAATGTATATAACGCCGCGGTTGGACAGCTTACCGCTGCGGAGCAAAAAATGCTTTCACAGTCGGAGAAAACAAACGACTTCATTTTGCGCGATATTAATTCCACGGCCAGCGAGGTTTTTGAAAATGAAACGGTCGCCATCGACGCCGTTACAAAGCCCTATGACCCCATGCGCTCGCTTGACGTAAGCGAGCTTATAAATGAAATGAAGCACCGTACAAGCGCTATTTATAAGGTGTATTTCTTTAATTTTAAGGACGACTGCATATACACGGCGGACGCGCCCGTATATAATAAGGAAAACTTTCCCGACAGAGAGCTTTTGGAGCTTATATCAAATAACAGCAAGTATACGATAAACCATCCGCATATCCTGACATTCGAGGATGAATTCGGCAATATGGCGCAGGAGCGAGCGCTCGTATCACTGTATAAATACAATGATACGGGATGCATGGCTGTAATCGTAAATTCGGACACCTTCAACAGTATGGTAAACTCCAGCTTCAGCAGTAAAAACCAGTCAATGAAGATACTGCAATCCGACGGCATAGTGCTTTCCTCAACCGACCCCGAAGATTTCGGCAGGGATCTGTCAAACGACGGCATAGTAAATAAAATAAACCAGTCCGGCGATACCGGCGGGTATTTCAATAAGGGCGGGAGAATATACTGCTACAAAAAGTCGGACACGCTCAATTCTCTTTACATATGCAGCTTCCGCTCGTCATCGGTCATAGTTTCGTACATATGGCAGTTCGTGGTTATTATCGCGTTTGCAATGCTTCTTATGCTGCTGTACCTTATATCGAGCTTTGAAATAAGCAAATCGGTATTCCGTCCGTTTCGCAAGCTTCGCGCGGACGTGTTTAAAATACTCGAAATCAACGCCGGAACCTCGCCTGACGATATAGGAACGGAGCTTGACCTTGAGCGTATTTCCAAAAACCTTATAAATATAAAAGCCGAATACGATTCAATGCAGCAAACGGAAAATCTGTATTCGGAAACAAAACGCAACGAGCTTGTGTACAAGATTATGACCGGCGCGTACAACTATGACGAGCGGGAGCTTAGCGACTACGACATACGGCTTACCCGCCCGCATAACACAATGATACTCGCGCGCCTCGATAACACCAAACTGATACCGCGCTCAAATATCGGGCTTATCCAATACGGAATAGCGAACTCCGGTATAGAGCTGTTCTCGCAAAATAATATGACCGCGTATTCAACCACGTTCAGTGACGAATACGACGTGGTTTTCCTCGTCAATCACGACGGCGGCTTTAACGTAAGGCATCTCCAAATGCTGCAAAAATACGCCGTAAACGCGTTTGGCGTGACTGTCTCGATGGCGTACGACACATCCGACAACAGTCTCGACTCCATTTCACAGATGTACAGCAACGTCAAGTACGCTATGCAGTACAGAATTGTGCGCGGACATGGCGCCATTATATTCTACGATGATTTGCTGTCGGAAATATCGGACAAATATGAGTATCCGTCGAAGTGGGAAAAGATTATAATGCGGGAAATAAATCTGAAAAATACGGACGGCATAAAAGAAGCCGTCAATGGATTTATTGACGAGCTCATGACAATGCCATATACATATATCGTCATACACGCGTCGGTGCTCGCTATGAACATAATGTCGCACATTCCAAGGGATAAGAGGACGGAGGAGCGCTACGAAATGGTTTCGGATGAGCTTATGCATGTCGAAACCATAGATGACATACGCGGGTTCATACTCGCAAAGTGCAATGACGCGATGATTTCCGCAAGCGACGTCGGCATAACCGACAAGCATCGGATGATTGCAAATTCCATTGAGGAATATATCAATACGCATTACACCGACCCCAATCTTTCCATAGACACAATCGCGTCGGTCGTAAACAAGAGCGCCAACTATACAAGAAATATATTCAAGCAGCACAAGGATATTTCGATATCCGAATATATCTCAAAGAAACGCTTTGAGGAGGTCAAGCGTATGCTTACGGAGACTAACCTCACCGCGCAGACCATCGCGCAGAAGGTCGGCATGAACTCCGGCAGCTATTTCTATACGGCATTTAAGAAATACACGGGCTGCACGCCGGATCAGTATCGGAAAAATAACATATCAAATAATTAAAAATAAAGCTGCGCCGTAATTGCGGCGCACGGAAAAGAGGTATTATTATGAATTTATCGCCTGTAAAGCTCACCGCGCCCATAAAGGACTATATATGGGGCGGAACGCGGCTTATAACCGATTTCAATAAAGAAACAAGGCTTTCCAAAGCGGCGGAGAGCTGGGAGCTTTCCACGTATCCTGACGGTGAAAGCATTGTGGCGAGCGGAGAGTATTCGGGGCTGAAATTATCGGAGTACATAGAGCGAAACGGCCGTGAATGTATAGGCAAACGCGCCGCCGCGTTCGACTTCTTCCCCATTTTAATAAAGCTCATAGACGCGAAGGACAGCCTTTCCATCCAGGTTCACCCCGACGACGAGTACGCGCTGCGCGTCGAGGGCGAATACGGTAAAACGGAAATGTGGTATATAGTTGACTGCGAACCCGGCGCGTACCTCTATTACGGACTTAACAGAGAGGTTACAAAAGACGAGTTCAGAAAGCGCATCGAAAGCAATACCCTGCTTGAAATACTTAACAAGGTTCCCGTGCATAAGGGCGACGTTTTCTTTATCCCGTCCGGAACCGTCCACGCGATATGCGCGGGCATTCTCATATGCGAAATACAGCAGAACTCGAACACCACCTACCGCGTGTACGACTATGACCGCCGCGATAAGGACGGAAACCCGCGCGAGCTGCATATAGACAAGGCTGTTGAGGTTTCAAACCTGTTCCCCGCGCCCGCGCAGAAGGCGCGCGGCGGCAGCATACTCGCGTCATGCGAATACTTTACCGCCGAAAAGCTCGACTGCGCCGACACCGTTACCGTGGACGTCAGCAAGGACTGTTTCCGCTCGCTTGTCATACTTGACGGCAGCGGCAAGCTTAAAATGAACGGCGCGGAGCTTTTATTAAAAAAGGGCGACAGCATTTTTGTACCGGCGCAGGACGGCAGCTTTACTGTTTGCGGTAAGCTGGAAGCCGTTATGTCATATGTATAACGCGGGCAGCAAGGACAACTTTATTTAAAATTCAAAAAACGCCGCAAGCCTTGTAAATAAAGGCATTGCGGCGTTTTGTATCATGGCGCGCCTGACTGGATTCGAACCAGCGGCACATGGCGTCGGAGGCCATTGCTCTATCCAACTGAGCTACAGGCGCAAATAAACGGGAGGGCAGAGCAGCCCTCCCCCCTGTTATCATTTCTCAGAATCTCTATTATCTTTTGAAAAAGCTGGGCACATCTATATCGCTCATGCCCGGTCTAAGTCTCCTCTTAAAGATTGAGTCGTCGTCATAATCCGAAACGGTTGACGAATATCTCTCATTCTTTGGAGCGGAGTACGACTGATATGAAGATGACGATTTCTTGGGAGCGACGCCCGCGTCCGAATTTCTCTTTATCGAACCGTCAAGCCCCGTAGCGATAAGCGTAACCTTGATCTCGTCCTTCATCGTTTCGTCCATAGCCGAACCTACTATGATATTTGCCTCATCCGATACCATATCCTTAATAATGGATGAAACCTCGCCCATATCCACAAGCGAGAATTCCGTTCCGCCGGTGATGTTAAGCAGCACATTCTCCGCGCCCGCGATGCTTGTCTCAAGCAGCGGCGACTCTATAGCCGCTCTTACAGCGTCCTGCGCCGCGTTCTCGCCCTTGCCGATACCGATACCCATATGCGCGACGCCGCTGTCCTTCATGATTGTGCGAACGTCCGCAAAGTCACAGTTTACTATACCCTTCTGTGTGATTATCTCAATAATGCCCTGCACGCCCTGGCGCAGAATATCGTCCGCAAGCTTGAACGAATCGTTAATTGTTACCTTCTTGTCCGCAATTTTAAGCAAAAGGTCATTGGGGATTGTAACGATTGAGTCAACGCGCTCCGCGAGGTTTTTTATACCCTCCTCGGCATTTCTCATTCTCTGCGGTCCCTCAAAAGCGAACGGCTTTGTTACAACCGCAACCGTAAGTATACCGGACGACTTTGCAGCCTCGGCAATAATCGGAGCGGCGCCCGTACCCGTACCGCCGCCCATTCCGGCGGTTACAAATACCATGTCCGCATCTTTAACTATGTTCTTTATTTCGTCCTTCGTTTCCTCCGCTGCCTGGCGTCCTATTTCCGGCTTCGCGCCCGCGCCGAGGCCGCCCGTTAGCTTTGTTCCTATCTGAAGAACGGTCGGAGCCTTCACGTTTGAAAGCTGCTGCGCGTCAGTATTGACGCAGATAAACTCCGCCTTTGTAACACCCGCTTCTATCATCCTGTCAACGGCGTTATTACCGCCGCCACCAACGCCGATAACCTTAATTCTCGCGCCTTCGATTACTGTATTGTCTTCTAAACCTATAGGCATTGCACTCATTTGAAAAATCCTCCTTCGTAGTTCACATTATCCTAATGTTAAACCAAAATAACCTATTCATAAAACTGAATATACACATTTTATTTTACTATGTTTCTATTAATTATTCAATAGTAAAATTACACAAAAATCTTGTTTATTTTATATCAGTTCCGCCATTGTTTACGATTACGATTTGTAAACAGCATGTCCCGGCACACTCAAATCCATCGTTCCGATTGAATTGTCGTCCATCGTAGATGAATTCATCGCCTCGCGGAACATTCTTATTTTTCTGTCAAGCTCAAGCTGCGAGCCGCACATAACCTCGATACGGTTGTCGTATGTGAATTTAATATTCGTGAGGTCGTCAATACTTATGTAGGTTGTTTTCTCCAAAAGTCCGCAATCCTCCAGTGCGCCGAGCAAATCCCTTAAAATCTCCTCCTTTTCCTCGGAATCGGATTTCAGAGGCTCGTTCAGCTTGTACGACGAAATGCTTATTCCGCTTACGCTCGGCAGCTTATCGGTATCATACGAGTTTGCGTCGTCAATTATTTTAAGCTCCGAGTTTACAACAATTATCGTGTTTCCCGAAAGCATATAAGCCGCCGGTTTCGTTTCGTTTACAGTGATAACCAGCGACGGCGGGAACAGTTTTTTATCTATTTCCGCATCGTCCACCTGTGAAATTTCAAGCATTTTATTCCGAATTTTCCGTTTGCTCGCGCTAAACAGGTTCGCGCCCACATAATCGCCGATTTTTGCCTCAATCGCTTTTATTTCAACAACGTTGTTGCCTTCGACGCGTATCTCGCGTATGTCAAAAATCGGAGTCATAAACATCAGAATAACGGCTGCCGCAGCCGCCGCAATTATGCCCGCGGCGGCGCGGTAACGCTGTTTACGCAGCCGTTCCTGCTTTCTTGCTCTTTCAATCCTTCTGCGTCGCTCCGCATCCGTAATCTCTCCCGCAGCCCGCGCAGCTGGGCGCTCGCGTCCGGCGCGGTTCGTGTTAACCCTTCTCGTTCCGTAACCCGGCACGCGTCTTTTTCCGCCGCCGTCAAAGCGTATATCGGCTTGGTAGCGGTTTTTTGTTCTGTTTTTTGCTCCGTTATCCGCAGGCCTGCCCGGAATACCGTTTTTACGCTTGTTCTCCATTTATTTCTCCCTGTTCATACGCGTATGCGGCGTATCCTTATGCCGCAGCGTGATAAATTTCCTTCTATATCCTCATAACCTCTGTCTATGAACTCTGTTCCCGTAATCTCCGTTTTTCCCTCGGCCGCCATTGCCGCCAGCACGAGCGCCGCGCCGCCACGCAGCTCATACGCCTCCACGTTCGCTCCGTACAGCTTCTTTACTCCTCTTACGACCGCGCTCCTGCCTTCAACCTTTATATCTGCACCCATACGCACAAGCTCATCCACATGGCGGAACCGGTTCTCAAATATATTTTCGACAAAAACACTGGTTCCGTCCGCTACGGCGGCAAGCGCCATAAACGGCGACTGCGCATCCGTGGGGAAGCCCGGATACGGCATTGTGCGTATTATATGTATGCTGTTTATATGTCCCCGACTTTTGAGATATACCCCTTCGGGAGTCGTTTTTATCCGGCCGCCCATCTCCGCAAGAGCGGAAAGTCCCGCCTGCATATGCGATGCGTTGGCATTCTTCAGCATAATCTCGCCGCCGGTAATCATAGCGCCTATAAGATAGGTCTGGGAAACTATTCTGTCCGGCATAACGCTGTATTCCGCGCCGTGCAGCTTATCTACGCCCTCAATGGTTATAAAGCTCGAACCCGCGCCGTGTACTTTGGCTCCCATCCTGTTTAAAAATTGCGCCAGGTCGATAATCTCCGGCTCGCGGGCGGCGTTTGTTATGGTGGTTTCGCCCTCCGCCTTAACGGCTGCAAGCATTATATTCTCTGTCGCGCCGACGCTTGCAAAATCCAAATGGATGGCGCAGCCCTTAAGTCTTGCACATTCGCACTTTAAGTAGCCGTGCTCCTCTATTATATTCACGCCCATCTGCCTTAGCGCCTTAAGATGCAGGTCTATGGGCCTTAATCCTATCGGGCATCCGCCCGGAAGTCCTACCTCCGCCCTGCCCGACACCGACAATATCGCGCCAAGGAAAATAATCGACGAACGCATTTCCCTCATCAGACGCTCGTCTATACGGCAGTCGTTTATTCCCGACGCGTCAACCTGTATTGTGTCCGCGCCGCGCCTTACGCGGCAGCCCAGCTTTTCAAGCACGATCCCTGTTTTTTCAACATCTCTCAACCATGGACAGTTATGTATAACACAGATTTCTCCGGACATTATTGAAGCCGCAAGTATCGGCAGAACCGCGTTCTTTGCTCCCTGCATGGCAATCTCGCCGCGCATGGGTATTCCGCCTTCAATAACAAGCTTATTCATAGTAACACCTCACATTATAAATCAATCTGAGGTATATTATTCATATACAGCAATTATTGTTACTGACTACATTTCAGTATATCATATTATACTCTTAAAATAAATAGATTATGACAAATTTAATTAAAATGTAATGCTTTTGTAATTCACGCGTAAAAGCCGCGGCAGACGCCGCGGCAGGATGTTATCCTTCTGTTTCTATCTCGTGGATTTTCGCTATTCTGTCGGCGTGCCTGCCGCCTAAGAACTCGGAATTGTTCCATGCGTCAACAATCATAAACGCAAGCTCGCGGCCGGTAATCCTTCCGCCGAGACATATAATATTCGCGTTATTATGCTGCTTTGCCATGGTCGCGCTGTACACGTCCGTACAGTGCGCGGCGCGTATTCCCTTAAACTTATTCGCCGCCATTGAAATGCCTATGCCCGTGCCGCATATAAGTATTCCCTTTTGGGCGGAGCCGTCAAGCACCGCTTCGCACACCGGTCTTGCGCAATCCGGATAGTCAACGCTGTCCTCGCTGTGCGTGCCGTAATCCTTATACTCCACGCCCAGCCCGTCAAGATGCTTCTTGATATGCTCCTTCAGCTCATAACCGCCATGATCCGATCCTATAGCTATCATCATTTCAAGTTTCCTTTCCTCTTATTTTCAAGCTCGCGCTCCGCCTGCGATTTGCGCAGATACAGAGGCGTTATGTTATTGTACTCCACCGCCTCGCGTTCCTTTAAGAACGCCAGAGCCGCCACGGACGACGCCCGCACCTCCGAAAGGTTTGCGGGCGCAAAGATAATGTTTTCGCCCTGTATTTCCTCCCGGTGCTTCATCATGCCGTCGCCGGTGTATATAACGGCTCTGTCTTTGAATTTGCCGGTAATCTCCGCCACCGTCATAACGGCGGGCGCGGCAAGCTCCAGAGGCGCGTTGCCGCTAAAGCTGTACGCGGCAGTAAACACCTCGTCGCGGCGCGCGTCGAGCATAGGTATCACAACCGCGTCCGCTCCGGCATGGTTATAGGCCAGCGCCTCAAGCGTGCTGACGCCCACAACCGGCTTCCCGACGGCCTGCGCGAACGCGCGTATTGTGGAAATGCCTATGCGCAGTCCGGTAAACGAACCGGGGCCTACTGTCACCGCGAACATATCAACCTCCGAAATATCCGTTTCCAAATCGTCAAGCAAGCGCTCAACCATAACCATGAGATTTTGCGAATGTTTTCTCTGATTTCTTATGACATATTCGCCGAGCAATATTCCGTTTTCCGCAATCGCCGCGGACGCGGGAAACGACGAGGTATCCACCGCAAGAATTTTCATTCCTATCTTCCTTCTATAATGATTTTTCTGTAATTCGGGCCCTTTGTATCATCCTTGCGGATTGACAGTTTTATGTAATCCTCAGGAAAAAGCTCCTCTATAAGCTCCGCCCATTCCACAACGCAAACGCCGTCCGATTTGATATAGTCCTCATAGCCTATCTCATACATTTCATCAGGGCTTGCGATACGGTATACGTCAAAATGATACAGGGGCAGTCTGCCCTCATATTCGTTTACTATAGTAAATGTCGGGCTTGTGACATGCCGCGTTATTCCGAGCGCTTTTGCAAGCCCCTGCACAAACGCGGTCTTGCCCGCGCCCAGATCGCCGTACATGGCGATAAACTCGCCGCCTTTAAGCACGGCGGCAAACTCCGCCGCAATACGCGCGGTATCCTCATATGAGTAAGAGTCGTATACCTTCATCAGAACAATCCCGATATAACGCCGTTTTCGTCTATATCTATCTTCTCTGCCGAAGGCGCCTTCGGCAGTCCGGGCATTGTCATTATATCGCCCGCCTCGGCGACAATAAAGCCCGCGCCGTTTGATATGCGTATTGTTTTAATCTCCACCGTAAAGCCTTCGGGTCTGCCTAAAAGCTTCGGATTATCCGATAGCGAATACTGCGTCTTTGCAACGCATACCGGCTTCTTGTCAAGCCCGAATTCCTCAAGCGCTCTTATCGCCTTTTTGGCCTTGTTTGAAAAAACTACGCCCTTTCCGCCGTAAATCTTTGTCACTATAGCGTTTAATTTGTTCTCTATTGTGTCCTCGACGTCATAGACCGGACGGTACTCCGCCTTCGTTTCGTCCATTGCCTCAAGCACGTATTTCGCGAGCGTCTCGCCGCCTTCGCCGCCCTTTGAAAACACCTCGCAAAGCGCGCATTTCGCGCCGTACTCCGCGCATTTATCCTCCACGAATTTAAGCTCGTCCTCCGTATCGGTCGCAAACCTGTTTATGGCTACAACAACAGGAGTCCCGAAGCTCTGCATGTTCTCAATATGCTTGCCGAGGTTTACTATGCCCTTTGCAAGCGCTGTAAGATCCTCCGTCTTTAAATCATCCTTCGGCGCGCCGCCGTTATATTTAAGCGCCTTTACCGTCGCGACAATTACGACCGCGGACGGCCTTAATCCCGACATGCGGCACTTTATATCCATAAACTTTTCCGCGCCCAAATCAGCGCCGAAGCCGGCTTCCGTAATAGCGTAATCGCCCAGCTTTACCGCGAGCTTTGTCGCCTGCACGCTGTTGCAGCCGTGCGCGATGTTTGCGAACGGGCCGCCGTGGATGAACGCCGGAGTGTGTTCGAGCGTCTGCACTATATTGGGCTTTATCGCGTCCTTTAAAAGCGCCGCCATCGCGCCCTCGGCGTGCAGCTGACGCGCGTATACCGGCTCGCCGGCACGGTTGTACGCGACTATAATATCGCCCAGTCTTTTCTTTAAATCGGTTATGTCGTTTGCAAGGCACAGTATCGCCATGATCTCCGACGCGACCGTAATCATAAAGCTGTCCTGACGCGGAATACCGTTTATTTTTCCGCCCATACCTATCACAATATTTCTGAGCGCGCGGTCGTTCATATCAAGGCAGCGCTTCCAAACAATATTTGTAACGTCTATATCGAGAAGGTTCCCCTTCTGTATATGGTTATCGAGCATCGCCGCAAGAAGATTGTTCGCCGCCGTGATGGCGTGCATATCGCCCGTGAAATGAAGATTTATATCCTCCATGGGCACGACCTGCGCGTAACCGCCGCCTGCCGCGCCGCCCTTAATGCCGAATACCGGACCGAGCGACGGCTCGCGGAGCGCGATAAAGGTTTTCTTGCCCAGTCTTGTCATAGCGTCGCCAAGACCTATAGTAACCGTGGTCTTTCCCTCCCCCGCCGGAGTAGGGTTGATGGCTGTTACAAGAATGAGCTTTCCGTCCTCGTTCTTCTCCGCTTTTTTAATCGCCTCGGCTGAAAGCTTTGCCTTGTATTTTCCGTAAAACTCCAAATCATCCTCGGCGATACCCGCCTTTGCGGCAATATCGCGGATGTGAAGCATTTGCGCCCGCTGCGCAATTTCGATATCTGAAAGCATAAAAATACCCCCTGTAATTTTTTGATAAATGACAAACAGAGCTGAACGTATCCCCATCCAGCTCTTTTGGTTTCGTTAATCAGCCCGCGGACTTAGTTATTAGCATGTTCTTCTCTGTCCTCGCGCACCTTTCTTAAAAGAAGGTCGAGTCTGTGTTCTACGTCAGCAAGAATTTCGTCAACATATCTGTCGGTGTCCATTTTAATCTCTCTTGAGTCTCTTTCCGACATATCTCTTATCTGTTCCGCCTTCTCATATGCCTGTCTTGTGATTTCGTGCTCATCGACAAGCTTCTCCTGCATTTCCTCCGCAGACTTTCTTACGGAGTCTGCTCTTTCCTCGGCCTCGTCAAGAATTCTCTGTCTCTCCGTCTTAACCCACTTAGCTTCCTTAAGAGCTTCCGGGTAAACGAGCCTGATTTCCTGAATGTAGTCAAGAAGCTCCTCCTTGTCCATCATAATCTTGCCTGTAAGCGGTACCGATGACGCCTTATTAATTGTCTCCTCCATCATATCGACAATTTCCATTATGTCCATATCCATATCCATCTTGCTAACACCCTTTCGTTTGAATTTTTCAAAGACATTACTGTCCGCATTTTTCTTTTATATATTGTATTATTTCAGAAGGTACAATTCCCTCTAAATTACCATTATAACCCGCAAGCTCCTTAACCATGCTCGAACTGATATACGAATATTTTGAATTTGTCATCATAAACATCGTTTCGCAATCGTCCGAAAGAGTCTTGTTAAGCAGAGCCATCTGAAACTCATATTCAAAATCGTTTACCGTTCTGAGCCCCTTTATGATAACGTTCGCTCCATGCCGCCCCGCAAAATCGACCAGCAATCCGTCGAAGCTCGCAGCCTCCACGTTTTCCAAATGCCCCGTGACCGCGCGTATTAACGATACCCTTTCCGCGGCCGTAAACTGAGGCTTTTTGTTTTTGTTGTTGAGCACTCCGACAACAACCTTGTCAAAAATTTTGCTTGCCCTTTCGATAATATCGAGATGCCCGTTGGTTATCGGATCAAAACTGCCGGGATAAACCGCTACTCTCATTTCCTTACATATCCTTTTTCTTATGCTAACGCGTAAAGCGTTATGAATGTTCGTCCGTAACGCCTTTGCTTTATCACACGGAGCCCGTCAATATCGCTCTTAAAATCAGTATTATCACTTTCGAGCACAATAATACCGTCCCTGTCAAGAATATTGTTCTCTGTTACAGACCTGAGCGCCGGTTCTATAAAGCCTTTGTTGTACGGCGGGTCAAGGAATATAACGTCAAACCGTTCCCCGCACGCTTTAACATAGTCAAAGCAGGACTGCTCTCTTACGGTGCAAAGCTTTTCAAAATTCAGCTCGCGCATATTCCTTTTGATAATCTCAACAGAACGCTTGTCGCAGTCAAGCAGCACCGCATGAGCCGCGCCGCGCGAGAGCATCTCAAACGATAAGGCTCCGCTGCCGGCGAACATGTCCAGCACGCGCGCGCCCTGTATATGATCCTGAATAAGATTAAATATCGACTCCTTAACCCTGTCGGTTGTCGGCCGCACGTCAAGCCCGTCAAATTCAAAAAGCTTATGTCCTCTGCGACAACCTGAAATTATCCGCATTGGCACAACTCCTATCCACAGTTTAGTAAAATAACTGCTACCTTATTATTGTAACCCAATTTTTCCAAAAGGTCAATACCTAACTTAAAATTTACACAAATTTTACATATTTTTCATCTTGCGGTAAAAAAACCGTAACACTGTTTCATAAAAAAGTCACACCGCCGCCATATCGGTAATATTATGCAAAATGCTATACTTCCTCGGTAAACTGCGGAAGAATTTCCCCTCTTACATAGTCGTGCTCCGGCACCGGAATTTCCTTCATATCCGGACCTATATAGAAGCCGGTTTGCGTACACTGGTTATACGCGGTGTTCTGCCATGCAACGCTAAGACGGTAAACGGGATCGTGCATTAGAGTATACATTCTGTGCTCCGTAACGTCCGTGGTTGTATAGATACGGAGCTCGGTATCGTCCTCGCTTCTCCATATAACCTCCTCGCGCCAGTCGCCCAATATGTCGGCCTGTATGCACGGGACGCCCTTTCTCCAGTTGTTGGTAAACGTTCCCTCCGGTTCAAGTATTGTTATAAGCTTTTCGTTCTCATAATCCCACTTATAAATCTTGGGGCGTCCGCACTGTATTATCTCGTCAAACTCACAGTCGAGAAGCTCCCTTATCAGGTCGCCGTCCCACCATATCGCAAAATTAATCGACTTTGGCGCGTTATCGGTTATAATCTCGCCGTCCATTGTAAAAAGCTGCTCGTCCATTACCCAGCACTGGTTCCCCGGATAGCGCGGGTCAATCTTTGCGCAAAGTCCCCGCGTGGTGTCGCGTCCGGTATAGTGTCCCCACTTAATCTCGCCCGTCGCCGGATTATGCAGCTCAAAGCCGTACTCCGCCTCGGCCTCCTCGTGGATTTGGAAACATTCAAGCCCCTCCCCGTCGGGTCTGAACTTGCCTACATTAATCGTATCGCCGTGCATGAGACCGGTCGAATACATGCCGCGTCCGTCGTCGTCAATCGCCATGGAGCCGTATATAATCTCATCCTTACCGTCGCCATCGACGTCGCCCACGCCGAGATTATGATTGCCCTGGAATGTGTATTCGATATTATGCGTTCTGTCCGCGACAAATCTCCAGCGCTTTACAAAGCGGTTGTCTATAATATCGTACGCGACAAGATATGTCGGTCTGCCGTGGTCGTAGTAGCCCCGGCACATTACAACGCTCGGATTAACGCCGTCAAGATACGCCACGCACGCTAAGAAGCGGTCAACCCTGTTGCCCCAGCTGTCGCCCCATTCCGCGACATTGCCTCGCGGCGGATCGTAGTCGGTGGTATCCATTATCTCGCCCGTCTCGCCGTTAAACATCGTAAGATACTCTCTGCCCTCAAGAACAAATCCGTCCTGGTTGCGATAGTCTGCGTACGGATCGCCTATGACATTGCCCTTACCGTCAATTGTGCCGTCGGCTGTTTTGCAAATCAGCTCGGCCTTGCCGTCGTTATTGAAATCGTAGAGCATCATCTGCGTGTAGTGCTGTCCGGCGCGGATGTTCTTTCCCAAGTCGATCCTCCACAGCTGACGGCCGTTAAGCTTATACGCGTCTATTATACAATTACCCGAAAAGCCCTTGTGCGAATTGTCCTTGCCGTTCGCGTCCCAGCGGAAAACGATTTCGTACTCTCCGTCGCCGTCAAGATCCGCGACCGTTGCGTCGTTTGCGGTGTACTCATGCACTCTGCCTCTTGGCGATATAAACGGCTCCGGTTTGTTCAGAGGTATCGAAAGATATTCCTTATCCCATACGGTTGTGCTGTAGCCGCCGTATTCCATCTTGCCGTCAAGCACAGCCTTTACGGTATATGTATCGCCCTTCTTACCGTCCGGGTCAAGATAGTTTGTGGCTCCGTCAAGCACATCCGTTATGCGTATGTTGTTTCTGAAAAGCACAAAGCTCATGCCGCGCTTGTATTCATACGCCTGCAGCCGCCAGCTTAAAAATACGCCGTCCTTTGTCGGAACAGCCACAAGCGAGCGGTCAAGAGTTTCCATCTTTCTCTTAAACGGCTTGGCCTTGACTTCCGACTCGATTGTGTATTCCGGCGAATACCCGTGCGGCGTTACCGCCACAACCGCGTATGTGAATTTTACGGTTGTGTCAACCTCCGTATCCGCATAGCGGCACTCGCGGGTCGTTCCTATCTGAATAAGCTTGCCCTGCGGCGCTTTTCTGAATATGTTATAGAAAGCCGCGTCATATGTGCTCTCCCAAAGCAGCGTGACATGGTTGCCCTTCGATTCCGCATGAAGGTCTGTGATTTCGCCCTTCACCTCGCCGCCGTCAACGACCTCCGCGAGAACGGTGGTATGGTTGTTGCCCCGGAACTTGTTTGAATACAGCGGGTACACGTTGTACTCATATTGCTTGCAAAGATGCACGGTTCGGTCGGTATAGCTCTCGGTATATACATTCTCCAAACGGTCATACTCGCCGTTTCTTAAATTTTTTCGCACGATCTGGTAGCCGTGGCTGCCCTCAACCTTAGGCCATTTAAGCTTTATGTACGGACTTTCCGGCTTCGCGCAGGCCTCCCATGAAACCTCCGTCATTTTAAGCCAGCGCTTCGCGGCTATGTCAATGGCGTTCAGCGCCGGATGCTTGCCCGAAAACTCAAACAATATCTCGCCGTCCGTCACCTCAACCTCATGGAAACGCTCGATAACTGTGCTGTCATGCACCCACGTATGCTTTTCCTCACCGTTAATTTTAAACACTGTCGTTACGTCGCCCTCGTCCTCATAGTCGCCAAGCGCAATTCTGACCTTATACATGCCGTTGGGCACCTTTACTCTAAAAGAGTTCTTGTCCATGACAAGAAAATCTCTCATTATTTCCTTTTCGCCGGAGTTTCTTAGCATCGCCTGCGCTCTGTGCGCGATACCGTAGCCCAGCTCGTCGTTATACAGGCTTCTGCCGGTAATTTTTATATACCCGTCCGCCGCCTGTTTACTTCCGAAATCAAAGCTCAAATCCATTATGCTTCTCCCCTTTAACTGCTGCTTTGCGCTATACGCCAAATATTATCACCATTCAGATTATACGTTACTGTTCAGCTATGAAGCGATTACCGCGCGTTATTATGCCGCTTGTTTGAGAAATTCCCAAAACCGATAATGTTTGGCAGACTTTAACTTAATCGGATAGGTGAACTGTAACAATTATACCACAGCTATAAATCAATGTCAATCGAATAAAGCAAATTTTACAGCCCCGTTTACGACGATAAATAAGAAAACGGCGCAATGCCCGCAGCGGACTTTGCACCGTTTTCTGCCGTTTGCTTATTCACCTATCCAATTTACCGTCATGCCCAATGCTTCTCCCGCAAAGCGGACGGGGATGTAGGTTCTTTCGTCT
>CANRAG010000056.1 GCA_947628515.1 uncultured Clostridia bacterium
CCGCGCTTATGGACGCGGCATTCGCCGCGCATCCGAAAAAAATCATCGTAAAGCGCCCCGCCAAAGCCCCGCATCTTGACGGGCGCAGACCGAGCCATATAATATCCGGCAATACGATACGCTACGACTGCTATGTCGTGTAAAAAAGCAACGCCGCGCCGCCTGCCCGATATTTCTTTATTTAGTCTTGTTAATCTCCGCCGCCTTAAGCGTATTCTTCATCAGCATGGCTACCGTCATAGGCCCTACGCCGCCCGGAACCGGAGTGATCGCTGCCGCGACATCTTTCGCGCTCTCAAACTCAACATCGCCCACAAGCACCTTCGGCGCGATACGGTTTATGCCCACATCTATCACTACCGCGCCGGGCTTTATCATATCGCCCTTGATAAAATTCGCAATGCCCACCGCCGCGACTAAAATATCGGCATTCCGCGTCTTTTCCGCAAGATTTTGCGTCTTTGAATGGCATATTGTAACCGTGCCGTTTTTATGCAGCAGCAGCATACTCATAGGCTTTCCGACAATATTTGAGCGTCCCACAACCACACATTCCTTACCGCTTACGTCAATTCCGCTTTCATTTATAAGCTCCATAACTCCCGCCGGAGTACACGGAACAAAGTCATAGTTACCCGTCATAATCCTGCCCACATTTACAGGGTGGAACGCGTCCACATCCTTTTTCGGGTCAATCGCGTTAATAACAGCTTCCTCGTTTATATGCTCCGGAACCGGAAGCTGACAGAGTATTCCCGATACGGTATCGTCGTTATTTAATTTTTCTATAAGCTCTATAAGCTCTTTTTGCGTAGTAGACTCGGGCAGCAGATACTCAAACGAGTTTATGCCTATATATTCGCAGGCAAGCTTTTTATTTCTTACGTACACCTGACTTGCCGGATCCTCGCCCACGAGAATTACCGCCAGTCCCGGATTTATTCCCCTTGCCTTTAATGCCTTTACCTCTTCTTTCATCTCGTCCTTTATTCTTGCCGAGACTTCCTTTCCCTTTAGCAGCATTGCCATTTTTATCACCTTTTCCTTTACTTAAATTTTCTTTAAACGGCTTTATAAGACATTTTTGCTTAAAGCCGATTAAATCTTCACGTCCGTTTTCAATAAGCGCTTTTTTCACCGTTTCGTAGTTTTCCGGTTTCCTAAATTGCAGTAACGCGCGCTGCGCCGCCTTTTCCTTTGCCGATTTCGGAACGTAAACCGGTTTCATCGTCATGGGGTCAAGCCCCGTATAATACATACAGGTCGAGATCGTTCCGGGTGTGGGATAGAAATCCTGAACCTGCTCGGGAGTTATTCTGTGCTCGTTGAGATACTCCGCGAGACGGATTGCCTCGCGCATTGTGGAGCCGGGATGACTTGACATAAGGTACGGAACCGCGTACTGGTTCAGCTGCATATCGTCGTTTAACGCCTCGAACTTTTCTATAAATCTATCATATACCTTTCTCGACGGCTTGCCCATATACCGAAGCACGTTATCCGAGATATGCTCCGGCGCCACGCGCAGCTGCCCGCTCACATGGTATTTTAAAAGCTCCCTGAAAAACGTGTCGTCCTTATCCGCCAACAGATAGTCAAACCGTATCCCCGACCGCACAAACACCTTTTTTACCCCCTGCAGCTTTCTTAACCTGCGCAGAAGATTCAGGTATCGCGTGTGGTCTACGCGCATATTAACGCACGGCTCGGGATACAGACAATGTTTATTCTTGCACGCGCCGTATTTCGCCTGCTTTTCACACGCGAGGTCGCGGAAGTTTGCCGTAGGTCCGCCAACATCATGTATATATCCCTTGAAATCCGCATCCTTTGTCATAAGCTCCGCCTCTCTTATTAGGCTCTCGTCGCTTCTTGACGTGACAATGCGCCCCTGATGAAAGGCGAGCGAGCAGAAATTACAGCTCCCATAGCAGCCGCGGTTCATCGAAAGCGAAAACTTAACCTCCTCTATAGCCTTTATGCCGCCGCTCTTTTTATACATCGGATGGTAATTCCGCGTATACGGCAGCTCTGCCACCGCGTCGAGCTCATATTCCTCCAACGGCGGCTGCGGCGGTAATTGTATAAGATATTTATCGCCGTGCCTCTGCGCGAGCGCACGACCGAGGTACGGATTTTGCTCCTCGTACTGCATACGGCACGATATTGCGTACGCCCGCTTATCCTTTACGCAGTCCTCATATGAGGGTATCTCCATGTACCCGTCAGCATAATCGGATATAAAGCATGTACCGGGCACGGTGACCATATCGCCCACCGGCACGCCGAGCTTTAACATATCCGCAAGCTCAACTATCTGTCTTTCGCCCATGCCGTACATGAGTATATCCGCGCCGCTGTCAAACATGATTGAACGGCGCACGCAATCATCCCAATAGTCATAGTGCGCGAACCGTCTTAGGCTCGCCTCAACGCCGCCTATGAGTATCGGGATTTTCCCGAACGCCTCTCTGGCGCGGTTGGAATATACGATTACAGCCCTGTCCGGACGGTGTCCCGCCTCGTTACCGGGCGAATACGCGTCGTCATGACGGCGCTTTTTGTTCACCGTATAATGGTTTACCATGCTGTCTATGTTCCCCGCGCTTATAAGCACGCCCAGTCTCGGCATGCCGTACGCCTTAATAGGCTCGGCGCTGTGCCAATCGGGTTGAGGGCAGATTGCCACGCGGTAGCCGCGCGACTCCAAAAGTCTTGAAATTATCGCGTGGCCGAAGCTCGGATGATCCACATACGCGTCACCTACTATATATAAAAAATCGTAGTAATCCCAGCCCCGCCGACGCATATCCCGCTTCGATACGGGCAAAAAATCATCATTCATCCTCGTAGTCGTTCCCCGCGTTTTCCGCGGCGTTTTTAATATCGTCCAAATCCGCGTACGAAACCAATACATCACGCGGCTTTGCGCCGTTTGCCGGAGATATTATCCCCCGCGCCTCCATTTGGTCTATAATACGTCCCGCTCGCGAATATCCGACGCTTAGCCTGCGCTGTACCATTGAGGTGGAGATCTTCCCAAGCTCCACCGCGAGACGGATTGCGTCGTTTAAGAGCGCGTCGCCGTCGTCCTCGCTGTCGGGCGTAACGCCGTTTTCGCCAAGCTGCACGCGCTCGATATGGTCTGCCAAATCCTCGCTGTAATGCGTTTCGGGCGATGTATTCTTAATGAAACCTACTATTCTCGCAACCTCGCCGTCGTCATCGTCGGTCACCATCGCGCCCTGAACTCGCGTTGTTGAACGCGCGCCCGCTGGGAAGTAGAGCATATCTCCTCTGCCCAGAAGCTTTTCCGCGCCGGCTTTGTCAAGTATCGTGCGGCTGTCCACCTGCGAGGACACGAAGAACGCTATACGCGACGGCACATTAGCCTTTATAAGACCTGTTATAACGTCAACTGACGGACGCTGCGTGGCGATTATCAGGTGTATACCCGCCGCTCGCGCAAGCTGCGCGAGACGGCATATGTAGTCCTCTACCTCCTTCGCCGCAACCATCATCAAATCCGCAAGCTCATCTATTATAATTACAATCTGCGGCAGCTTTTCGCCGCCGGTCTTTTCCATAAGCTTATTGTACACGTCAAGCTTACGCACACCGGCGTTCTTAAATTTATCATACCTCTGCATCATTTCCTGCACTGCCCAGTTAAGCGCGCCCGCCGCCTTTTTCGCCTCGGTCACAACCGGTATTAAAAGGTGTGGTATTCCGTTATACACGCCCAGCTCGACCTGCTTCGGGTCAACCATTATCATTTTGACCTCGTTCGGGTCGGCCTTGTACAGGATGGATGTAATAATAGTGTTTATACATACCGATTTACCGGAGCCGGTAGCGCCGGCAATGAGCGCGTGCGGCCATTTGGCAATATCTCCGACAACGACATTGCCGCCTATGTCCTTACCCAGTCCCACGGTAAGCTTTGACTTCGCGTTTCTAAACTCCGGCGATTCGAGGATTTCCCGAATTTTAACCGGCGTTACATTCGTGTTGGGAATTTCTACGCCGACGGTTGCAGCCTTACCCGGCACGGGCGCTATAAGCACTGTCGAAACCGCAAGGTTAAGCGCTATATCGTCCGCAAGCCCGACAATCTTAGAAAGCTTTATCCCGCTCTGCGGCTGTATTTCAAACCGGGTAACGGTCGGGCCCTGCGTCACCTGCACAGGCTTCGCCTTAACGCCGAAATTATCGAGCACCGAAATGAGCTGCTGCGCCTTTTCGTAAAGCTCATGCCGCTTATCCGCCGACGTTGCTTTGGGCTTATCAAGCAAATCGAGCGGCGGGAATTCGTACGGCGCCGTCTCGGCAGACGCGGCGTCGTCAAGCTCCGCGTTATACTCCGCCTTCTCCGTGGCTGTCAGGTTTTTCTCCCGCGGCTTGTCCGGCTTTTCCCCGCTCGCCGCCATCTCGTTTATTTCAAAATCCTCGTACGGCTCCGGTTCAGTATTCCCCGCCGCGGCTTCCGTCTTTACAGCGGGGCGCTTTAGCTTAACCTTAACCTTCGTCTTAGCCTTTTCCGGCTCCGGCGGCTCCTCCTCGCCCGGCAGCCTGAACTCCATATTATACAGCTCCTGCTCGCTCACCGGATCGTCAAACAGATTGGGGATTTTATCCGTGCCCTCTTTCAAATCCGTCGCGAAATCGTTCGCTATATCTATCGTTGCATTGCCTGTCCTCTTCCGTTGCTGCCGGTCGCCATCTCTGCGCTGTCTTTTTTCTATCGGACTTTCCGGAAGCGGCAAATCCTCGCCCGTATCTATGTGCTTAAGTCTCTTTGTAGGCGCTATATCCTGCTGTTTCGGCTCATAATCATCGTAATCTCTAAGTCGGTTCCGCTCCGCTTCACGCTCCGCGCGGCGCTCTCTGACCTTGTTTCCCACATTGCTGGATATGCCGCACATACGCTTTATCCCGCCTATAATATACGGTATGATATTAAAATGCGAAATAAGACAGCCCAATGTGATAAAAAGCACTATAAACAGCGCAAACGCGCCGACAATACCCGCAAAGTTCTTTACCGAGGTCGCCGCGACCGCGCCCAAATATCCGCCGCCGCTTATGTTCTGACCGCATATATTAAACGCCTCCTGCGGCGAGTGCCCCGAAAACAGTTCTATTATCGCGGCAGTTGTCACGGTTTCCGACAGGCACAGACCTATCTTAATCCACAGCTTTGGTATTGAGCGGAAATACACCAGATACAATAAATTTCCGCCAAACAGCAGCGGCATCATATACGCGAGCACGCCGAAAAGGCCGCCGAAAAGCTTATGCGCGCCGCTTGCGAGCACCGAGTCGGAGTCAAGGAACATAAACAGAAGCGTCGCCGCGAACAGTATAGCAAGAACCGCGCCGTGTAAAAATACCGGACTGGTTAGCAGCGCCGCCTGCTCCGACGTCTCGCTTGCCGGCGCCGCCGCTTTTTTTCTCGTATTGGGTTTTGTGTTACCCTTTTTCTTTTTTGCTGCCATATATATAAATTCCTTCTGTACTGAAAATTTTATAACCATTACTATTATACCACATTTACCATAGTTTGTCCAGTCCCGATTTGTCGCGGTCACTATGCCAATTACAGCATAACATTTTCGGTTTTAAACGAACAAACGGATTTTTAATACAAAAACATAATTATTGGTAAATTGGCTATTGCATATTTTGGAATTAGATGTTATAATAGAACACGTGAAATTCTGTTATAAAAAGGCTTGGAATTTGTTTATGAAGAAAGAAAAGAGAACTATTATTTTTGAAATTGTATTTATTTTTATGCTGCTGGCATTTACCGTTGTTTCCTTTAATGCCTTTATTCGCGATAACAGAAAGCGCGTTATGGATCAGAACAATGACTTCATTAAGGCGACAACGGTTCAAAATGTCGAAAGAATAAACGAATTGATTGAGATGTCCCGCAGAAATCTGGACATGATGGCGCATTTTTACCCCAGCCTCATGGTGAGTCCGAATGTGAACACGGATATTCTAAACGACATGGTATCGCGTTCATATTTCGACTATGTGGAATTTATATCCCCGGACGGAACGGATCTTACCGCCAAAGGGCAGACGGCGGATCTGTCGGACCGCGAGTATTTTATTGACGGCATGAAGGGAAACAG
This sequence comes from uncultured Clostridia bacterium, assembly GCA_947628515.1. Classification (GTDB taxonomy): domain Bacteria; phylum Bacillota; class Clostridia; order UBA1381; family UBA1381; genus Ornithomonoglobus. The sequence continues at coordinate 6,147 of CANRAG010000056.1, forward strand.
CGGAAAATGCGTAATTAATAATTCCAGAATTACAAACGAAACACTGTTGATTTTCTATTCGCCCTTCTATTATAAAGGAGAGATCATAGGGGTCCTGAGCGGAATATTAAAGGACAGTACCGTGCATCAGGCGCTTTCTCCCAACTATTCCGATGTTAAGGGCAACAGTTATTTGGTTGAGCCGGATGGCGATGTAATTCTTTCGGACAGAGAACAGAGTAAATTTGACAATGTGTTGGATTACTTGCTCGATAACGAAAAGATGAAGCCGGACGACTTGGAGAAGTTAAAAACCGCGATGCGGGACGGAACCTCCACCTATTTTAATTATACCGGCGATAACGGAGCCGGCAGCGCGTATGTTACTCCCCTCAAAGACGGGGAATGGATTTTAATTCAAACCCTGCCTTCGTCGCTTATAACGCAAATGGTGGAAGGCGCCAACTCGGCGGGCGGACGGCTGGAAATAAAGCTTATTATTGTATTCCTGCTGTATGTAATATATCTGTTATGGAAGAATCGCGGCATACGCAGGCAGCTTGTTTCCAAAAATCGGGAAATGTCGGAAATCGTATCGGCAATCACGCAGCTTTTCGCAAGATTTTCTCTTGTTAACTACGAAAACGATACATACGAATATTTAAAAGGCAAAAAGGACGATATTCCTAAAAAGGGAAATTATACGGATCTGGTAAATTATCTTGACTCCAAATACATAGATGACGATGGAAATCCCGAAAAGACGAGTACGCGTATCTCGCAGGGATATGTTCAGGAGCATCTAACCGAGGATGTGCCGTATCTCCAGTACGAATATCAGATAGAGATGGACGGAAGGCGCTGGGAAAACGTTTCCGTCATATGCCTTAAGCGAAAGGACGGTATTCCGGTTAAGGTTCTGTATGCTATACAGGATGTGTCGCAGCTTAAAGAAACGGAACGGCAAATTCGGTTTGCCTTAAAGGACGCCTCGGCAGCGGCGGAGGCGGCAAGCAATGCCAAATCCGATTTCCTGGCGAGAATGTCCCACGACATACGCACGCCCATGAACGCTATTATCGGCATGACCGCGGTGGCGGAAATGCATATAGACGACAAGGAATATGTGAAAAACTGTCTCGGCAAAATCACCGTGTCCAGCCGTCACTTGCTGTCGCTTATAAACGATGTTCTGGATATGTCCAAAATTGAGAGTGGAAAGGTAAGTCTTTCGAAAGAGCCGTTCAGTATAGTTGATATTGTAGACAGTGTCATTACGATTGTCCGTCCGCAAACCAAGAGCAGAAATCAGGACTTAAAAGTGCATATAGACGATGTTGAGCACGAAAATGTTATTGGCGACGCTCTCCGTATAAGACAGGTGCTTGTAAATATCCTCGGTAACGCGGTAAAATTCACTCCGGAAGGCGGAAGAATTGTTTTCTCGATTAAGGAGTGCAAATCTAAGGTTGCGTCAAGAGTTTGCTATGAGTTTGTCTGCGAGGATAACGGTGTGGGAATGGACGAAGATTTTGTAAAGAAAATCTTTGACCCGTTTACCCGCTCCGATTCATCCGTAAGTCACAATATTGAGGGAACAGGATTGGGAATGGCAATTACCCGCAATATTGTGCGAATGATGGATGGAGATATAAGCGTTGAGAGCACTCCGGGCGTCGGCTCGAAATTCACGGTAAGCATCCACCTTAAAAAAGCCGGCTCCGAGACGGAGAATGTACACGAGCTGGCAAATATGCGGGTCCTTGTCGCGGACGGCGACCGCGAAGCGTGCATAGGCGCCTGCAACATGCTCCAAAGCATAGGTATGCGTCCCGAATGGGTGCTTAGCGGCGAGGAAACAGTAAAGAGCGTTGCCGTAGCGCACGAGCGAAACGAGGATTTCGACGTGGTGATTTTGTATCGCAAAATGCCCGACAGGGACGGCGCGGAAACAGCGCGTGAAATTCGCCGCATAGTCGGCGACGGCGCGCCCGTTATAATCATGTCGGCATATGATTTGTCCGATATTGAAATCCAGGCTCAGGAAACGGGTATTCAGGCGTTTATAGAAAAGCCGTTATTCTACTCGCGTTTGGTTTATGTGCTGAAATCAATTTTTGCAAATAAAGGAAATTCAGAAAGTGACAAACGTCCGGAACCCAACCAAGCGCGTTATCGGGATAAGCGCGTGCTGCTTGTGGAGGATAACGAGCTTAACAGCGAGATTGCGCAGGAGCTTCTGTCCTATATCGGAGTTAATGTCGAACATGCGGCAAACGGCAGCGTGGCAGTGGATATGGTTGCGCAGGCACCGCCGTATTATTACGATTTGATATTTATGGATATTCAAATGCCCGTTATGGACGGATACGAGGCGGCGCGGCGCATACGCGACTTCGGCAGCGAATACGCCGCTAAAATACCGATTATCGCCATGACCGCGAACGCGTTTATGGATGATATTCGCAAATCGCATGAAGCGGGAATGAATGACCATGTAGCCAAGCCCGTGGAAGTGGGTAAGCTTATATCGGTGCTCGACCAATGGCTTTAAATAAAAACAGGATATGCCCTTATTGAGGTCTATCCTGTTTTTATTTTTTTACCGAAAAAGCTTTATCTGATAATTTAATCATTATTATTTTTTTATAATATTTCTTGTAAAATATGCACCCTTTTAACCTGAAAATCGTATTATACAATTAAAAATATATGAAATTCAGGAGTGATTTTATGGAAAACAATGTCCTTGCCGCCATGCTGCTCACACTTATGGCAGGTCTTGCCACCGGCGTAGGCGGAATAATATCATTGTTTACAACGCGAACCAACAAAAAATTTCTGTCCACCTCGCTGGGCTTTTCGGCGGGGGTTATGCTGTATATCGCGTTTGTCGAAATGCTTCCCAAGTCTCAAGGGTATCTTACCAAGGCATACGGCGATATATGCGGCATATGGGCAGCGTGTGCCTCGTTTTTCGGCGGTATGGCGGTGATTATGCTTATAGATAATCTGATACCGTCCCCGGAAAGCGACCTGACCGCCTCAAAGACCGGTCAGCATGACGCCGTATTGCAGCGCATGGGCATTTTAATGGCGCTTGCGATAGGCATACACAACTTTCCGGAAGGTCTTGCCACCTTCACATCAACGCTCGACAGCCTGCACATGGGCGCGGCGATAGCTATAGCGATAGCAATACATAATATACCCGAAGGAATTGTAACATCGGTTCCAATATACTTTGCCACGGGCAATAAGCGGAAAGCGTTCGGAATATCCATGCTCTCAGGGCTCACCGAACCCGCCGGAGCGCTTGTCGGCTACCTGATACTGCGCCCCTTCCTCGGCGATACGCTCTACGGCGTAATATTTGCCGCAATAGCCGGTATGATGATATACATATCCATTGAGGAGCTTATACCCATGGCGCGCGAATACGACAAGGGAAACACCATGATTTTGGGCTGTATTGTCGGAATGGCGGTAATGGCGGTAAGCCTGATTTTATTCATGTGATAAAAAATTTGTTTAAGTTTTTACGTCTGATTTACCCGCGCGGAAAGAAAACCGCAAGGTTCTTTCCGCGCGGACGCTTATAGCGGCTTTGCGCGATAAGCCGCTATGTATGACTGATTTCTTTTTGGATTTTTATATTAAACTCCGCGTCAAGCCTGCACCGTTTTTCCCTGAGCTTAAGGTCCGTTAGCCATACATCAAAAACGCCTTTGAAATTATTGCGGTATCTCTCCCGCGATATTAAAACGTCAAAAAGCTCCGGATCAAATTCGAGCGTGAGCCTACCCCATACGATACGGCCGCGTTCCGGTTCCGGCTTTATATACGACACCAACCTCTCCGTAATATCCGCAGCGCTTTCAAGGCTGTAACTGTCAGATAGCGTTATACCGTCCTCACGCGGCTTAAAGCTCCTTATAACCTTGCCTTTAAGAGCGCGGTATGCCGGCGCAATATCCATAGAGAATACACCGTTATCAAAGCTCGCGTTCTCGGCTCTGTACGCGACGCCCGCCGGCTGGAACGCTCCGTCTATAATGGGTACGCTGTGCCCCTGCGAGCCGTTGCCGAGAAGGTTATACCGCGTACTTTCATCAAAATACTCTTTATTGTAAGTCCCTACGCCTATATCGCACAATACCTGTTCTTCCCCCACAGAGATTAAGAAGCTGCCCACATCGTTATGGTTGTGCGGCTCGTCATTATTTCCGCCTTTTGCGGCGAACGAATACAAATCCGTCTTTGTCACATATATCTGCGACCGGCGGAAGAAATGGCTGAAATTATCTATCCCGTCCGATATAAGGCTCTTATCATATCGCATAAACGATCTCGATATAGTGTACAGATTTTTCCTGTCCATTTTTATTCTGTACCTCATTGGCGGAATTTTAATTTCATCGCCATAGACGCCGCGCAAAAAAAGCAGCAAATCGAGATGATACAGCGCGTTCGGCTGACAGTCGGCAAAGGTCATAGCAACGGCTCCGTCAAGGCATGCACGGTTATAAAATTTTGCGACCTCGCGCACCTTGGCGTCCCGAAATACCGACAAAGCATCCTCGTTAAGCTCCGAGAGCTTATCGTAATACATCGCAAACGCGCCGAAGCCGTATAGCCAATACGAAACACCCTCCATGCACGCCCCGTCCTCTTTAAAGCTTGACATAAAGCTGCGCATGGCCGCGTCGAGCCTCGGTCTTATGAACGGCAAAAGCTCCGGGAACAGGTTCACCGCCGCGCCGCCTATATTTCCCGCGCATACCGAAGCCCAGTTATGCGGCGCGGTCTCCCACCAGAAACGCGTGTTTATAAACGAATCCATTACGCGTACGCGTATCTCGTACTGTATTCTGTCTCTTATCTGTTTGTCGAGCCTGTCGCCAAGCATTACGCAAACCTCGCTTAGCACAAACGCCGTTTCCGCCGAAAAAAGGTCTACAAACAAACGCTTTTGCTCTATGCTTTCACACTTTGCCGTGTGCGCGGGAAGCGCCCATGAAAACTCGCCGCATATATCCCATATCATATCTTGCAGTCTTGCGAGAGTCTCCTCGCGTTCATGTATGAGATACATCATCGCCGTAACCGAAAGCCGCGTGCGCCGCAGGCTGTAGTCGCCGTCGTATACGGAGCGGTTGCCGTCCTTTTCAAAACGCGCGTACTTGGAATATGACAGCGCGGGGCTTATATCCGACGCGCATTCTTCCTCGTACAAGGCTGTAAGCTCACTGTACAGCTCCCCGTAATCGCTGTTTTTGCAAACATCCGTCCAATCAAAATTATACGCGATTATATAAATCATCTCCTATCTTAAATAATTTGAACTAATCCGAAATCGGGGCTTCCGGCAGTACCCGGAAACCCCGATAACAGAAGATTATTCGGAAACACGCTGCGCTTCCGTAAGTGGATTTAACTTGCCAAATCCGTCAAAACACATCGCCTTAACTTCATTGCCTTCCTTTACATTTTCGAGAATTACGCTTAGCGTATCCTCATCCGCCGCTTTTTCAACAAATTTCAGATTTTGCAATACCCCATTCTCATATTCCGCGAGAACGAGAACGGCGCTGTCATAATCCGCGAGCTTTGACACGGCAGCGGTGTATGTACCGCCTTCGTTTGTTACGCCAAGCTCCGGCTTCTCCTTAGGCTCCTGACTGTCTATCACAACCGAATACTCTTTATAAACTTCGCCAAACAGCATTACGTAAACGGTATAGTCCGCGCTCATAGCGCTTGAGCCGTCAACATCGCCCATATCGGAATCGAGAATGACAACCTCTATGTCGCCCGCATCCGCGCTTATGCTGCCTATAAGCTCATCCGCTGTCATACCCTCCGGTACATGCAGTACTCCGTCTTCCTCCCGCACTCCGTTTGAGAATGTGAGTTCGACCGTCTGTGACGCGGTATCGGAGAATTTAAGCGTTCCGTTATTTTTGCTAACATAGATTGTCGTTGTTGTGCTGATTGTATCCGAGGTATAGTTATATGTAATCGTGCCGCTTACCGAGTCCGTTCCGGCGGGAACGGTAAGCACGCCCGTATCGGAGTCTATCGTAAAGCCCTGCGAGCTCCACTTCCCCACGCCCGACATTTTATCTTCCTTCTCGACGCCGTTATACAGCTCCGCTTGCATGGTTATGCTCTGCTCCTGTGTGCTTACGTCAACGCTTTCGGGAAGAACTATCTTCGTATAGTTCGGAGCTGTGTTGTAAAGCTCTAAATCCTCCACAAGCACCGGTCCCAAATTCACACTTCCGTTAAAATTGTCCCCGCTTTTATCAATCATTCTGTTTAAAAACGCGATATATTGCATACCCTTCATCGGGGTGTCAAGGTATCCGCTGTTATGGTTTGATATAGTCTCTTTTTCAAGAAGCGTTGTACCCTGCCTCTGCTTACTGTCACCATTCGTGCCGTTATACGGGTATAGACCGAAACTTCCGTCTACTTCCTTGCCGTTTTCCGGGAACGTGAAAGCATTGCCTGTGTCGTCAACCATTGATTCGGACGCCGCAAGCCTGAGCAATTTGGTGTTGTTAGCATTGGACATATTCAATACATAATAGTTCGCATCCTGTTTACCGCCCATGTCCAAATAGAATGAAGCCAATCCGGCGCTGTGTTCACCGCCGCTCCACGCTGTTTCGGGATCTCCGTCAACCGCTTTAGGAACGGAAGCGCCGCCCCATCCTTTCAATGTGAAGCCCGGCGCGTTGCGTACAACGTCAACCTTTTCATTGATCTTTACCGTCTTTTCAGCCGACGCTGTTTCACCTTCGCCCGTCGCCTTACATTCTATCGTAATATCCGATACCGCAGCCGAGCCGTTTACGGTGAGGTCGCCCGAATTCTTGTCTATAGTAACGCCATCGGGGCCGTCTTTAATCGACCACTCAACCAGCGAAGTATTTATTTTGCTGCCGTCGAAGTCGTAGCATATTACGTCATTTTTGAACGTCGCGCTCGAATCCTGATTGGAGTTTGTCATGATAAACGACGGAAGCCCGCTGATTTCCATGCTTGCTATGGACGCGCCCGTAAGAGTGATTTCCTTTTCATCCGTGACGTACCCATAGTTCTCCTTTGTCATTGTCGCCGTTACGGTAACTGTCTCCGGCACGGTTATATCTCCGTTAACTGTTATCTTTCCGGTCGCCGGATCTATTGACGCCTTATCCGAGCCTGAAAGCTCCCACTTTATTCCGTCAAATTCCGGATCCTCCATTATGTCGCCGTCTATATCGAGAATATGCGCCTTCGGTTCTATTGAGTCGCCGTTTTTGACGGTGTATACATCGTCCGCGGCTATTTCAAGCGACGCCGGAGTAACGTAGTAAACCTCAATCTCCCGTATCTTGGCGCTTAATCCCTTCCACTCGTCTTCGGCGTTGGTAGCGTGCAGATACCTGTTGTTCAACGCAATATACCGCTCGTTCCGCTTTGCGAATGAGAACACCTGCGTCATATCGCCGTAATTTTTCGCGTCATAATTTAAATCCTTCCTTATTTCTAAATAAGATGAGTCTGTGGCTTCATTTTTTTCGCCCTTATTCGCGCCGGTGTTAAGAGTAAGGTATTCGGTGTTATACTGCGCGTATATAAGCTTCACCTTATTATATTCGGGAACGGAATCACCTAAGTCAAGGCAGAATGCCCAATCTCCCGCGCTGTGGTTTCCGCCGTCCGATATTGTATCGGCTTGTCCGTCATTCATATTGGTAATAGTGCCGCCCCAGTTGCTGTTTGTTGTTATGGTCTTGCCAATCGCAAAATTCTCCGACTTTGTCGAACCGTCGCTTACAAAGCTCATTTGGATTTGTTTCTCGGCGCTTACAGAGCCGTCAAAATCGGACACGGCCTTTACCGTTACGGTCGCGCTGCTCTCGCTGCCGCTGCCCACCGTAAGCACGCCGGTCGCTTCGTCTATGCTCACTCTGTCCGAGCCCTCCACGCTCCATTTCACGCCGTTTAGAGTTGAATCCTCGATTACGTCCCCGTCAACATCGAGAACATTAGCTTTAAGCGGTATCTCGCCTTCACCGGTTTGATAAGAATCCTCGGCTTCTATCGCAATGCTGTCAGGCGTTACATAATAAACCTCAACCTCGCATATAAACGGATATTTTCCATTGTATTCCGATAAATTGCAATTATTTTTGTACTTGTTTGTTACGGAAACATACTGATCTGTTCTTTTGTCAAATGAAATCACCTGACTCATGTCCTTGGTTTCGGTGTGATCTTTATCCACCGTTATTGTTTTTCTTATTCCATCTACAGAAAAGTATTTTGCATCGACACTGGAACCTGTTGTTACGGTAATTTCACTCGTGTTATACTGCTTATAGAACACCTTAACCTTGTTATATTCCAAATCTTCGACACCCGTCATATCAATATAGAATAGCCACTCGGCGTCCGCGCCATGGTTTCCCAGTCCCTTTGATGTTGTTCTGTCGCCGTCTATCAGAGCATCAACCGCTATATTCCACGTAGATTTCCCCGGCGGTGTGTTTTGGGCGTAATTCTGAGATTTATATCCCTTGTCATGCTCCGCCGCGAACGCAAGCTGTCCCGTTACTGAAAGCGCCATGGCTGCCGTCACAGCCAATGAAATAAACTTTTTTCCGGTAACTTTTCTTCTCATTTAACCTTCAACTCCTTCTACATTTAATAAAATAGATTTAATTTGTTATGCCTACCACTGTGCCAGCGGCTTTATGCTCCCGCCGGAAATGCCGCTTTCCTCCGGCGAGAACCGCACCGCGAACGTTGTATCCTTAACACTGTCAAAGTGTATAAAGAGCTTTTTGAATTTCGGGTTTTTACCCTGTCCCTCCAAATCCGGAGTGGTGTCGAGCTTCCATGCGTCCATAAGCGAAAACCTCGCTTCCTCGTCGCCTATTATTTCCGCCTTAACGCTTACATCGCCCGATTTCAGAACTGCAGACCGCCCGTTGTCCGATACAGTCACAGCCGCGGGAGTATGCATGAACCAATACAGCTCCGACTCCCTCGTAAGATGAACCTCATCCTGGATGAGCAGCGTGTCGGACGACTTGCTCATCTTGAAGCCGCGTTTTATGTCCAGCCCCGTGAAGCCGTCGTTTGTCCCGTTGTCCTTATACAGCGTTGTCAAATCCGCAACGGCGAATCTTTCGTCCTTATCAAGCGAGTATTTAGTTATATGCGCCTTGGCGTTCTTGCGCTGTCCGGGATTTTCGGACGGGTTTATAACGAGCGTGTTATGCCCTTCCGCGCGTATCTTATATGCCAAATCCCGCTCATTGGTTGTTGGCGTTACGGCATAGCCGTCACGCCCCAGCTCCGAGGCAAACCTCTTGCCGCCGTAGTCGAAAATGAAGTTTCCGCCGTCATAGTGATAGTGGCTCGCGGAGGTATCCGCTCCCTTGAAACCCGCAAACAGCGCGTCGTTTTCCCAGCCGTTTCGCATCGTGGCTATATCGAGCCTGTCGTAGCAAACATCATTCGCTATAACGGGCAAGTCCGAGCTTTGGTCGGGAACATACCAGAGTATGTCCAAAAGCGTTGACGCGAGATTGTATTCGCTCATATTATTAAGCCTTAGATTTTTAAGTCCGCTGTCGCCAAACCTCGCGGCAAACCAAAACTCCAGCGCCGGATTATCACGCGTAACGGTCGTATCGGCATAGTTGAACACGCCTCCGGGTCCGGTCATGCGCTCCGAGAAATACGCCGTTTCCGCAAATCCCGACAGGTTATCGTAGCCGTAATAGTGACCGGTGGAATTTTCCAGAGTGTCTATAAGCTCAACAAGGTACTTAACGGCTGTGTCCCAATACGCGGTTCCTTCTATCCACGCCCCGTCAGGCGCCAGTTCGTTAATCATCAGTTCCGCGTCAATCATTCCCTGCTCCAACGCGTATTGTGCGGCGCCCTTTTCGTTGAGTTCTTCCTCCATTGACAGTATGCACGACAGAACGCCGTTTCTTATCCACAGGTTCCAGTTGGATGTATACTTTGTCCAGTTCGTTTTTTTGTATACGCAGTCGTTGTACGGGGCAAGCCCCTTTTCCTCAAACGTCTTTACAAGCTCCGCCCGCTCCTCATATGTGAGGTAGTCATGCAGCCAGTCGAAACCCACGGCAAAAGCCAAGGACATCTCGCCCACGTCAAGAAAGTGCGACGGATGCCAGTCGGAGAAATCCGAAGCGGCTTTAAGCTCTTTCCACGCACGGTCCGCATATATGGTGTCGCCCGTCATTTGGTAGACGAACGCAAGCTGTGAAACCCTTTCGTATATCTCCACACTTACATTGAGGAGCCTTCCCGACTCTATT